>DAOOCD010000049.1:0-19478 GCA_035408225.1 Cyclobacteriaceae bacterium
GTCGGAGTTTTATGCTTAGCGAAAATCTTAAATAAGTGCCATGGAAACAAATAGTATTATTTTTGCGGTAGGTTTACGTTGAACAAAATTCAATTCGTTGCGATATTTCTTCCATACGGGCTTTGATGGGCATAATTACCGGGGTTGGCAGCGTCAAGCCAACGCAGGGAGTGTACAACAAGTGGTTGAGAACGTTCTGGGCGAAATGCTAAAAGAGCCCGTTTCCATTATGGGTTGCGGGCGCACCGATGCGCAAGTGCATGCCAGCCAGTTTTTCTTTCATCTCGATATTAAAGATGCCTGGGATTATGATCTTCTGTTCCGCGTCAACAAAATGCTACCTGATGATATCGCTATTTTTGAAATCATCCCAATGGAAGAAAATCAGCATGCACGCTTTGATGCAACGCAACGTAGATATGACTACTTTATTCACACCTATAAAGACCCACACTTAAACCACGTCAGTTCCTGGTATCCGGAAAAGAACCTTGATTTATCCGCCATGAAAAGGGCCGTGTCGCTGCTTACCCAATACAATGATTTCAGGGCATTTTGTAAATCGCCAGATACCTACCTGCATACGATTTGCAAAGTCTCGTCTGCAACCTTATTTACAGATACTAAAGGCGAGCGCATCAGATTCCAAATTTCAGCTGATCGTTTTCTTGGACGGATGGTTCGTCTGATTGTTGGCAAACTGCTGCAACTTGGCAAAAGAGAATTAAGTCTTGATGAATTTGAAAGTTACTTGGTTTCTAAAATCACCCCAAAAGTATTAGATGTGGCATACCCGCAAGGGTTGTTCCTTTCAAAAGTAACTTATCCCTATCTTGATATTCCCATGCGTACTACTTTTTCCGCCATCGGTCATCCAGAAGATCAATGGCTTATTTTATAAATTGCTTGAATCCCGTTGAAATCATAAATGCAAAAATTACTATACCTCTTTATTTTAGCTCTTGCGATCGGAGCTTGTGCGAAACAGAACTATGCTTTAAAAGGAAACTTTCAAAGTTCACCTGTTCCACCTCGTCCTGATTATAGCAAAGAAGAATATTGGGCTTCATTACCCACCAAGGCTGATGCAGCTGATAGCACGCCCAGAAAATCAAATCTCAAAAATGGACAAGCTAGTGCAGCAGCCGATGTCTTTTTTGTTTATCCAACCATTTTCACGCAAAAGCCAAAAAACAAGTATCAATGGAATGCGGATGTAAACGATCAAGAACTAAATCGTGAAATTCAGTTAAGCACAATCTTAAACCAGGCAAGCGCATTCAATGGTGAATGCAGGATATTTAGTCCGTATTACCGACAAGCACATATTTACTCGTTTTATACACCTGTGCGTGAAGATGGTGAACAAGGACTTGAACTGGCTTATCAGGATGTAAAAGCTGCTTTCGAATACTATCTTAAAAACTTTAACGCGGGTCGACCAATCGTGATTGCATCGCATAGCCAGGGTAGCTATCACTGCGAGCGGCTTATTAAAGATTTTTTTGATGGGAATGAATTGCAGAAACAACTAGTAGCTGCTTATTTGATCGGAAGAGCAATTTCCCCGGAAACATTCACATCCATCCATCCCACTGAAAAACCTGAACAGGTTGGTGTATGGGCATCATGGAATACATTTGGGAGAAACTATATCCCAAAAAATTCTGAACACTATCGGTTGGCTTTATCTACTAACCCGCTCCTGTGGAATTCCTCGGAAGACTTTGCTAATAAAGAATTAAATCTGGGTGGTGTTGGATTAAAATTTACTTTCGTACCTATGATTGCAGATGCTCAAAATCATCAAGGTCTTCTGTGGGTTAACCGACCCAACATCCGCGGAAGCAAACTGTTAAAAAACAAAAACTGGCATCGGGCTGATATCAACTTTTTCTATAATAACATTCGGGAGAATGTTGCATTGAGAATTGAAAATTTCACTAAGGAAAGCAGGCAGGGAATTAGCGGACAATAATACCCAGAATACAAATTCTCCAGATTACTTCGGGATAATATCTTTAGCGCGCTTTTTCAGAATACCTTTTTCCCGGAATCGGTATCCCACCAACAATCTCAGCGTTGAACTTGCATTTGTAAACTTGATATCTTCAAATCGAACCTCGCGCGTTTGCGCCCTTAAACTGAGTCCACCAAAAATACGATCGCTGTTATACCCAAGCGAGAAACGGATATCAGCAAATGTGTTAATCGAAATATCATACTTTGTAGATTGGTCTTTAGCCGTGTATGAAATCCAATAATGTGTTGGACCATAAGAAAATACGCCATTAAGAAAAAATGACTTGTACACCAGGGTGTAGGTATACCCGGGAGCCAAACTTAATCCTGTGTACTGAAATTCTTTGAACGAGGAAGTTGGATAAAAGATAGGAGAATAGACTTGCGTTAGCACCGTGGAGTCTGCCTGAAGCCGCAAGGTGTTTACTCCGCCAGATACAACAAAGGAGCCTGCACTCTTTAATTGGCGCTCGGAATAATTATAGGCAGACTTAAGGGAGAATTTATTTTTACTAAATGCATATATACCTGTAACCCCTGTATTGATCAATTTAATGTCAGATCGTTTGATATAGGGATCGGGTGAAGAAGATGTTGCGTCAGGATTTGCAACATAAAAACCGGAGTAATTCTGGTGGAAAAGATCAGCCCCCCAATGATTTCCAAGAAAAGCAGCCTGAAGATCACGAACATCTGAAGCTCCGTAGGTGTTCGTACTTCTATCCCCAATGGGTATTGCAAAACTTAACTCTAAAACAACTTCAAATAAATATACCCCCATACCCAAACTATAGGCATTATTGGGTTTATAATTCAATTTACTGTCAGGGTCATCACGATTACTTATTCCAAAGGACAATTCCTTCTTTTTAATTACCGGCCAAACAAAGAACTTGTCCGGATATCGTTCTATGTATTCAGAATTTAACGTATCAGTTTGAGCATTTACTGCCTGTATACATAATGTGCAAGCAACCAGTAAAATGATCCTGATCATGGATTACAGAATGTATTCACTCAGATCTTTGTTGGTGATTAACCCGCTAAGCTTGTCCTTCACCATTTGTTGCGTAATCCAGATTTTTGATGGAGCATTAATCTTATCGGGTACATCAAACAAAAATTCATTCAACAGTCTGCTCATCACCGTCTGTAATCTACGCGCCCCAATATTCTCCATCTCAACATTGAAATCAAAAGCAGTTTGAGCGATTTCATCAATAGCTTCGTCTTCAAACTCAACAGTCACTCCTTCAGCTTCAAAAAGAGCCTGGTATTGTTTCGTCAATGCATTTTTAGGTTCTTTCAAAATCCTGACAAAGTCTTCTTTTGTTAAGTTAGTAAGCTCTACACGAATAGGAAATCGTCCTTGCAATTCCGGAATAAGATCTGAAGGTTTCGAAATATGAAATGCCCCGGCCGCAACGAACAATACATGATCTGTTTTGATTACACCATACTTAGTATTCACAGTGCTGCCTTCCACAATGGGAAGCAGGTCGCGTTGAACCCCTTCACGACTTACATCCGGGCCACCTCCACCCTTCTTACCAGTACCTGATGCAATCTTATCAATCTCGTCTATAAAAATAATTCCGGCATCTTCGGCTCTTCTAATCGCTTCCTCCTTTACTTCATCCATGTCAATGAGTTTGGATGCTTCCTCCTCCAAAAGAAATTTGCGAGCCTCGCCAACTGTCACTTTCCGTTTCTTTGCTTTCTTAGGCATCATGCCACTTAGCATTTCCTGAAGATTCATCATAGACACTTCATCCATCATGCCTGCGCCAATCATTCCCACACCCGGACCACTATTCTGCTTAACATTAATTTCAATCTTGCGGTCTTCCAGTTCTCCGTTTTTTATTTTATCGCGGAATAAATTACGTGTGCGTTCATTTAACTCAACATCATTGGTAGGCGTACCATTAGTTTCTTCTGTTGTCACCGGAAAGCCAGCTGTCTTTGATCGCATCGGAGGGATAAGCGCATCCAGAATTATTTCCTCCACAGCCTGTGCAGCCTTCTCTTTTACCTCTTCTCTCTTTTTTGCCTTCACCATGTTTACCGATTGTTCAACCAGATCGCGAACCATGCTCTCCACATCGCGACCTACATAACCAACCTCAGTAAATTTAGAAGCCTCCACCTTTACAAAAGGTGCATCTGCAATTTTGGCTAACCTGCGGGCGATTTCTGTTTTACCCACACCGGTTGCTCCAATCATCAAAATATTATTTGGAACAATTTCACCCTGAATGTCAGAGGTTACATTCATGCGTCTCCAGCGATTGCGTAACGCAATGGCCACATTTCGTTTGGCTTCGTATTGGCCAATAATATATTTGTCTAACTCCTTAACAATCTGCTGCGGGGTTAGATAGGTCGATGATAGCATTCTTTAAATTTTAACGTTTCTCAGTTTTCACTTCCGTAAATACAAATTCAACAGGCTTGGCAACTTTCTCTTTTAGTAACGCAACTTTTAAAACTTCATCTACGGAATCCACATAGTGAAAGGTAAGTCCTTTGATATAGTTTTTTTCGATTTCAAGAATATCGCGTCTATTTTTTTTACTCAGGATTATTTCTTTGATACCGCTACGTTTTGCTGCCAAGATTTTTTCTTTGATCCCGCCCACGGGTAATACTTTTCCACGCAGGGTAATCTCACCGGTCATGGCGAGCTTATCTTTTACTTTTCGTTGCGTATAGATAGAAGCCAACGAAGTCAGCATCGTGATCCCGGCAGACGGTCCATCCTTTGGAACTGCCCCGGCAGGAACGTGAATATGCAAGTCATATTGTTGAAACACCCGATGATCAATACCTAATGATTTTGCATTGGATTTAAGGTATGACAAGGCAGCCATGGCCGACTCTTTCATTACATCTCCGAGTTGCCCAGAGATTGTAAGCGCACCTTTACCCTGGCTAAGGCTCGATTCAACAAACAAAATATCACCGCCCACCTGGGTCCATGCCAGGCCTGTTACCACACCTGCAATATCATTGCCCTGATAGAGTTCCTCATCAAAAATTTCAGCACCTAATACTTTTACTACAAATTCTGCTGTGATTTCCTTTTCATAGGATTCTTCCATCGCCACAGATTTGGCAATGCTTCGCACCACTGAACCGATCTTACGTTCCAGGTTGCGCACTCCTGACTCACGGGTATAACTCTCAATAACTTTCAGCAACGATTCCTTTGAGAACTTAATCTGATTGGATTTCAATCCGTGCTCGGCCAATTGCTTTGGCACAAGATGTCGAATAGCAATCTGTAGTTTCTCTTCTACTGTATATCCAGTTAACTCAATAATCTCCATCCGGTCGCGTAAAGCGGGATGAATGGTATCCATTGAATTTGCCGTTGCTATGAATAAGACTTTCGAAAGGTCATATTCAACCTCCAGATAGTTATCGCCAAAAGAATTATTCTGCTCCGGATCTAACACTTCCAACAAAGCTGATGAAGGATCGCCACGGAAATCAGATCTCACTTTGTCGATCTCATCCAAAATAAAAACCGGGTTCGAAGATTTAGCCTTCTTAATATTTTGAAGAATCTTTCCCGGCATGGCACCTACATACGTTTTACGATGGCCGCGAATCTCAGCTTCATCATGCACACCACCCAAGGACATACGGATATAATTCCGCTGCAGCGACTTTGCAATTGATTTCCCCAACGAAGTTTTCCCAACTCCAGGAGGACCATACAAGCAAAGAATAGGTCCTTTCATATCCTGCTTTAGCTTAAGCACTGCCAGGTATTCCAGAATGCGAGTCTTTACTTTTTCCAGACCAAAGTGATCTTTGTCAAGGATTTTACGTGCGCGCTTCAAATCAAAATCATCTGTCGTGTATTCATCCCAGGGCAGGTCAAGCATGAACTCAACGTAATTCATGGCTACCGGAAACTCAGCAGCCTGAGGATTGATTCGCATCAATTTATCCAACTCCTTATTGAAATGATCAGCGACAGCTTTCGACCATTTTTTTTCAGCACCGCGTTTTCTTAATTTCTCAATTTCTTTATCTGGCCCATCATAGCCCAACTCATCCTGTAGTACACGAATTTGCTGACGCAGAAAATAGTCCCGCTGCTGCTGATCAATATCTGTATGCACCTTTTTCTGAATCTCATGCTTGATCTCCAGCATCTGGATTTCTTTCAACATGTATTGCAACAGCAAGGTCCCTCGATCAATAATATTATTCGTCTCCAGAATCTTCTGCTTATCGGCTACATCAACATTCAGGTTGGACGAAAGGAAGTGAATAAGGAAACCGGTACTCTGAATATTATCAAGCGCCACCTGGGCTTCTTGTGGGATTTCAGGATTGAGTTTTAATATCTTAAGAGCGGCATCCTTAAGCGATTGAACCAAGGCTTTCACTTCTTTGCTCTCCAGATCAAGAACCGGCTCAATTTGCAAATCAATCTTGGCCGTCATGAAGGGTTCATCCTGCAAAAATTCTTTTATCTGAAACCGGTTTTTGCCTTGAATAATAATGGTCGTATTTCCATCCGGCAATACAAGCATTTTGATGATGCGTGCCACCGTACCAAAGCGGTAAAGATCATCCATGCCTGGCTCTTCGGCCTGCTTGTTTTTTTGGGCAATCACACCAATGATCCGGTTGCCTTGATAGGCTTTTTTGATAAGTCTTATTGATTTCTGACGCGTGACCGTAATAGGAATCACAACGCCTGGAAAAAGCACTGTGTTCTTAATGGGAAGAATAGAAAGTTCTTCGGGTAAGTCTTCCGGCTTAAGATCAGATTCCTGTTCCGGATTAATAAGCTGAATCAATTCTTCCGAATCTTCCTGAACCATGGGTGTAATAGCGAGTGATTTAAACATATGTTATAAGTGCCAATTTGACACAAAAAAAGGGAGCCTCCAATTATTATTTGATTACTCCTCTATGGGTCAATCTATATGCCAGTGTTTTGGTTATAAGGCAAATTTGTTTCAATTTTCGTTATAATAAAGGCATGACTATTCCTTCATTGAGAGCTTCAAAACCCTGTTTATTAGTGCTTTTGGTGCTATCACTGTGCTTCTCTGTCTCCGTTTACGCGCAAAAGGAGAAAAAGGGTTTTAAAAAAGGTGGAGTGGTTAAATTGAATGATTCTCTTACTGTCTACAGCCAGTCTGACATATTTGATTTTCCCAACGTCAATAAGATAAAATCCTATCGCAACGAGACCAAACTCGAAAAAATCCAAAACCTTGATAATGCCGGTCAGGAAGCCCAGATGTATCAGGAACTTAAAGCCTACGTAAGAAATTTTGGTATTGAGAATTTCAGTAAAAATGTAGCCATGATCTGGCGATTGGCTAAACTCTCCGAGACTCATGGCCCTCCCGGAGAATCGTTGTTACTCTATAAACTGGTTCTTAAACACCACCAACAAGGATTAGATATCAATGATATTTATAAGCGATATCAAATGCTCGATCCGGAAAAAAAAGAAAATTATGTTCCACTTGACTTCTACTACAAACTGGTTGATTACAGAAAAGACATTGACACGTTGCGCCCTCCGCATGCTGTGCTGGTAAATATGGGTGAAGAGATTAATTCATCAAAAGAAGATTATGGACCTACTGTAGGTAATGTGGATGATCTCATGCTATTCACTTCCAAACGAAATGAACATCGCGACCGAGCTTATAATGAAGATCTTTTTTATAGCCTGAAAGCTGAAGGCCAATGGATGACCGCACAACCCTTTACCAGCATTAACAGCGAATACAATGAAGGCTCTGCCTGTTTAAGTCTGGATGGAAAATTTCTCTTCTTCTCCCGATGTAATGCACCCAATAGTTTAGGAAATTGCGATTTGTACGTGGCTACCTTGAAAGCCGATAGCACGTGGGGTGATGTGAAAAACCTGGGGCCCAACATCAATAGTGCGGGTTGGGATTCGCACCCCTCTCTTTCGCATGTGGGTGATACTTTATTTTTCGCTTCTAACCGTGCCGGTGGTTTTGGTTTGTCTGATATCTACTTTTCGGTAAAAGACAAAAAAGGCAACTGGCAGCGGGCGCTCAATGCCGGACCTATCATCAACACAGTTCAGAGCGAAGTAAGTCCGTTTTTTCACCACACATTTAATGTTCTATACTTTAGTTCGAATGGACATCCATTAAACTTTGGTGAGTTTGACATTTACAAATCGAATCGGGTAAAAAGTGGTTGGAGTGAACCTAAAAACACGGGTCCGCTAGTTAATGGTGCCGGCAGTGAATACTACTTTACGATCGACTCCAAATCAAAGGACTTATACTATGCCCGCTCTGTTGAAGAAGATTTAAAAAACCTGGACCTACATTCCTTTCCGGTTCCTATGGAGGCACAACCCGAAGCGGTAACACAACTGAAAGGAAGTTTGAAAGACCCGGATGGGAAAATTGTAAAAGGAATTGTGTCGGTGATTGATCTTGACCAGGGCGTAGAGGTGGCGCCAAAATTCATTCGTGATGATGGCACCTTTGATTTCAGTCTGATTAACAAACGGAACTACCTCTTAGTTATACAGGGTGATGAGTTTTTTCGGATTGAAGAAATCTTTTTTTTAGATGGTGATCGGGAGATTAATAAAATTGCAGAGCCCATCGAAAGTAAGATTGCGTTCGAGTCGTTGGAATTTGAAAACGGCAAGGCTAATATTTTAACTGAGATGCATAAAGACCTCGATAAAATTGCCAACTTCTTAATCGACCACCCTTCCTACAAATTAAAAATCTCAGGACACACCGATTCGGCAGGTAAGGAAGATGCTAATCTGCGCTTATCTCAAGCCCGTGCGGATGCTATAAAAGCGTATCTGATAAATCAATTCCCCATTGATAACTCTAGAATTACGGCAATTGGATATGGTAGTTCAAAGCCCATCGTGCAGGAAGTTACAGATGATCACAAGCAGTTGAACCGAAGAGTCGAATTTGAAATCAGTAAAGATTGATTTAAATCTTCCGGTTTTTTCAGTTAATTATCCCATATAAACCTACTACTCATGAAAAAAATACTCCTCTGTTCTCTTTGGCTATCGGGATTCCTTGCTCAGGCCCAAACGGAAATTAATCCTAAAGCAAAACCAGATCGCGATAAAGATTTTGTCGTGACCGAATTGAATAAGAAATTTCCCGTCTATCAAAAAGTGGCCAAAGATATCTGGTCCTATGCCGAACTGGGATTTCTGGAAACACAAAGTACTGAACGATTACAAGGTGTTTTAAGAACCGAGGGTTTCAAAATTGAAACTGGAGTCTCTGAAATGCCCACTGCATTTTTGGCCACCTATGGAAGTGGTGGACCAGTGATTGGTATCCTTGCTGAGTTTGATGCGCTTCCCGGACTTTCACAGGATTCTGTACCCGATAGAAAAGTAAATGTAGAAGGCGGGCCCGGTCATGCCTGTGGTCATCACTTGTTTGGCACTGCTTCTGTTGCTGCTGCTGTAACCCTGAAAGACTGGTTGATCAAAAACAAAAAAGCGGGTACAGTAAAATTATTTGGCACCCCGGCCGAAGAAGGCGGCTCGGCAAAGGTATATATGGTGCGCGATGGCTTGTTCAATGACGTTGATGTTGTACTTCATTGGCATCCATCCAGTGCAAATGATGCAAGTCCACAGTCCTGTCTCTCCATCAAGCAAACCATTTTCAAGTTTTATGGTCGCTCGGCACATGCGGCTGCGGCACCACAAGCTGGTCGTTCTGCGTTAGATGGTTTGGAAGCTATGAACTATATGGTGAACCTGATGCGAGAACATGTACCGCAAGAAACGCGCATTCATTATGTAATTAACAAAGGTGGCTTGGCTGCCAACGTAGTTCCGGATTATGCAGAAGCTGAATATATGGTGCGCCACCCGGACGCACGCATGGTGGAAGAAATCTGGAACCGCATTGTGAAAGCTGCTGAGGGAGCAGCTAGCGGAACTGAAACCACCATGAAGTATGAAGTGATCTCCGGTTCCTTTAACCTGGTGCCAAACGAAACCCTTGCACGACTCATGTACAACAACCTTAAAATAGTGGGTGGCGTTAACTACACACCCGAAGAAGTCGAGTTCGGAAAGAAAATTCAAAGCACGCTAACCTTCAAGGTTCCCCCACTCGAATCGGCAACACAAGTACAGCCATTTAAAACTGGCGGCTTCTTTCCTGCTTCTACCGATGTGGGTGATATTACATGGGTTGTTCCTACCGCGGGCTTAGGAACTGCCACGTGGGTACCCGGTGTTCCTGCCCACTCATGGCAAGCTGTAGCTACTGGTGGTATGAGTATTGGTTATAAGGCCATGAATAATGCAGCTAAGATAATCGCCATGACAGGCATCGATATTTTTAATAATCCAACAATTATTGGCAAAGCTCAAAAAGAGTTAGACGAGTATGTTGGGCCCAACTTCAAATACAAATCCATGATTGGTGATCGCAAGCCACCTTTGGATTTTAGAAAGGGCAAACAATAAATACGTTAGCAGATTTTGGTCTTTGAGGCATAGATCGAGGAAGGGAAACAGTAGAAGTTTATATCGAACAAAAAAATGGGCATCAATTGATGCCCATTTTTATTTTATACTTTATTCTCTCTTAACCTCCTGTAACCAACTTAGCTATGTCGTTGTAGAAAACAAAAACCATCAGCACCAGCAAAATTGCCATACCAACTTTTATAGCATTCTCAAAGAATTTTTCAGAAGGCTCACGACCGCTAATCATCTCATAGAGCAAGAACATTACATAGCCGCCATCCAATGCCGGGATCGGAAGTAAATTCATAAACGCAAGCACCATCGATAACAGACCAGTCATACGCCAGAAGCGTTCCCAGTCCCAAGTGCCACCATACGCTTTTGCCATCCCAATAGGACCTGACAAGGATTTTTGAAATGAAAGCTGGCCGGTAAAGATTTTACGGAAGGCTTTAAGCTGGACAACAATAACATCGAATGCGCGCCCTGGCCCTATCCATAAAGCCTGCCCCATTGAATACTTTACATTCTTCTCACCTTCTGCTGGTACAATCTGATTGGGCACATAAAATCCTATTCCCGGTGCATCCTTAAAATACTCTTTGAATGCTAAAACCTGCTCGCCCCGCTTCACTTTAAATTGTATTGAATCTCCTTTGAATCCCTGAGTTACTGCTTTTAACTCATCATGATACACAATTGGTTGATTTTGAATCTCGATAATCTGATCGCCTTTTTGAAGGTTGATTCTTTCTGCAATTGTGCCTGGTGAAATTTCATCTACAATGGGTAATCTGCGTGGGATTAAGAAGTTAGCTACAGCTTCCTTTTTATCAAATTGCTCAATAAAATTAGACGGGATCGGGATTTCAATTTCCTGATCGCCCCGCAACACGGTATAGGACGAGTTATGCGAAAGTAAAACATCTGGTTTCGCTACATCATCAAAGTATTCAAAATGCTGGCCATTGATTTTGATAATCTTATCGCCTGTCTTAATGCCTATTTGCTGGGCCAGATCAAGGGCTTGAACGCCACCATTCTTATTCACATAATCGTTAAGAATAAAACGATCTCCGAGAAAATAAACCAGGCCAATAAAAATCAGAATACCTACAATCACATTCACGATAATTCCACCGAGCATTACAATCAAGCGCTGCCAGGCCGGCTTCGAACGAAACTCCCAGGGTTCGGGTGCAGCTTTTAATTGCTCTTTGTCCATACTTTCATCTACCATGCCGGCAATTTTTACATAGCCGCCTAAGGGAAACCAACCTATACCATACTCGGTATCGCCTTTTTTGTATTTAACCAAGGAGAAATTCAGCACATTGGCCATGGGAAATAAGAAATCAAAGAAGAGATAGAATTTCTCTACCCGGATATTAAACATGCGGGCAGTGATGAAGTGACCCCACTCGTGCACCGCTATCAAAATTGAAAGGCTCAGCAGAAGCTGGGCCGTCATAATCATTCCTTCCATTAGTTAATCAGTTCTTTAGCTTTAATTCTCGTTTCCTTATCCGTATTCACGTAATCCTCATAGGCGGGACTAGCGATATAATCCATTTTGGTCAAACATCGTTCCACAACTTCCGACATTTGCAGAAATCCGATTCGATCCTGCAAAAATTCCTCTACGGCCACTTCATTGGCTGCATTCAGCACACAGGGCATATTTCCGCCTTGTGCCAATGCTTCAAATGCGAGCGCAAGATTACGAAAAGTTTCTGTATCCGGTTTCTCAAACGTTAGGGCCCGGTATTTCGCGAAATCAAACCTTGGGAATGCGCTTTTCAACCTTTCTGGAAAAGAAAGCGCAAACTGGATGGGTAAACGCATATCGGGCAAACCGAGTTGCGCTTTAATCGAGCCGTCTTCAAACTGCACCAGGGAGTGAATAATAGACTGAGGATGAACAACTACCTCGACCTGATCCGCTTTCAGTCCAAAAAGCCACTTCGCTTCTATAACCTCCAGTCCTTTGTTCATCAGGCTAGCCGAGTCGATAGTAACCTTTGCGCCCATCGTCCAGTTCGGGTGTTTCAAGGCTTGCACTTTTGTAACATATAATAATTCGTCTCGTTTCCTTCCCCTGAATGGACCCCCGGAAGCCGTGAGTATAATTTTCTCTATTGGGTTGTGAAACTCCCCAACAATGCATTGAAAAATAGCCGAATGCTCTGAATCCACAGGGTAAATATTTACTCCCTTTTCGCGGGCAAGGCGTGTAACAAGTTCACCGGCAACTACCAACGTTTCTTTATTGGCCAATGCAATATTTTTACCCGATTCAATGGCTTTAATTGTTGGCTTCAATCCAGAATAACCAACTAATGCAGTGAGCACTAAATCAATTGAATCCATTTGAACAACTGAGCTTAGCGCATTTTCACCAGCAAATACTTTAATGTTTAATGGAAGTAAAGCCTCCTTTACTTTCGAATAGGAATCCTCATTAACGATTACTACTGCATTGGGATTGAATTTCTTCGCTTGCTCGATTAGAAGGTCGGCATTATTTTGTGCAGTAAGTACTTCTACTTCGAAAGATTCGGGGTGTGCTGCGATTACCTCAAGAGCCTGTGTACCGATACTCCCGGTAGAGCCAAGGATGGCAATGTGTTTTTTAGGATGATCCAAGGAAAGTTCTTTAATAAATTATAGGATTAAAATACGGACTGCTCTGCAAAAATGGCAAATTGATTCTACTAAATGAACTTTCAACTTAACATCCGGGTAGGGTCAACTGTTTTAACCAGTTATTATAAATCTATACTCTCAAAAAAACATTCTTCTTATAAAGAAAATACAGAAACGACCATTCCACCAATACATAACAGACCGCAAACATAACTGTACTATAAGGATCTCCTATCAACTGGAAAAGCCATGGGAAAATGGCTTTTGTTGTGTAACTCCAATTAATAAACTGTCCTGACAAATAAATCAAAATAGAGTTCATACCAATTACACTAAAGAAGAACGCCCATTTTTTATACCCTTTCACATCGATGATAAAATAGAACAAGGCTAACAAAATAAGACTCCAACCCCCTACATGGAGTACAAATGAACTTGACCAAAGGTTTTTATTGATTGGAAAAACTAAATTCCATACTTGCGCGAGTAGAAGCGAAACGATGCCCATGACTAACAACTGAAGTGATTTTCGTTGCATGGTTAGGGGACTGTTCTTCAGCAAATTGCCCGCATAAATTCCCAACAAGGCAGTGGCTATAGCAGGAATAGTTGAAATCAATCCCTCCGGATCGTGAATACCCAGATAAAGTTTACCCGGCATTATCAAACGATCGAGATAAGAAGCAAAATTTCCTTCCATTGTTAAATCTCCGGCCGGGTAGCCTGGAGCCGAATTGAATAGCAACAGAAACCAATAGCCGATTAATAAAGAACAAAACCAAATGATCTGACCTCGTTGTTTGGTATATAAATAGATGATGTTCGCAAACATATACGCCAAGCCAATTCGTGCCAGCACACTACCAAAACGAATTTCTGAAATGGGACGAAGCTCAAGACCGTTGTTATAAATAATCCCAAGCACAGTTAGAATCAAACCGCGCTTAATCACCCGAATCAATAACTGATTTTTCGATTTTCCTTTTTCAAGCTCTTTGCCAAGCGAATAAGGAGTAGCCACCCCGGCCATAAACAGGAACAACGGAAAGATCAAATCATAAAAATGAAAGCCGTGCCAATCTGGATGAGTAAGCTGTGTGGCAAAGCCTTCCATGAAAGGAGAGCCTGTGATCTTCGCAAGACTATGAACAATTTCCTCTGCGCCCATAATCCAAAACATATCAAACCCCCGAAGTGCATCAAGTGAGTAAAGTCGTTGGGTTGGAGAAATCGATGCCATTTTGCTTACATTTTATTTTGACAAATCCTTTATTCTGATGCTTCGGAACTTAACTACAGAACCATGACCTAAAAAGCCGATGTGGCCTGAGTGACGATTTAAACCCGGGTGATCTTTATGATCTAGTGTTCCATTCTTCGAAGCCTTTTTCAAATCACCTTCAAGGATTATTGTTCCATTCAGTGTTACTTTAATGTAATCTCCTTTTACATATACTTCCTCCATGTTCCACTCTCCAGTTGGTTTTAAAAATCCTCGCTTGGCAGCCATAACACCGTATACCGAACCATGATATTGATACACTTCCAACTTGGAATAAACTGGTGCATCATTGTCAAGTATTTGAATTTCTTTTCCTACATAAGCAGCATCACCTTCTAGTGGAGCATGTATTCCCAACCCATTGTTTGCTCCCGGGGTTAGCTGAAATTCAAATCTGAAAATAAAGTCTGAGTATTCTTTTTCTGTATTGAGATTACCATGACCTTCCTTCGTTGGATAAATAGCAATCGTATTATCTTCTACTACATAATCTGTTTTGTTGCCGACCCAGTTGTTTAAGTCCTTACCATTGAATAACAAATCAAAGCCTTGCTCTTTCTCTTCTTTGGTTAGTTCATAAGGTTTAGTGCCCAACTCTTTTACATAAATATTTCTGAAGCCCAGTTCGGTGCCGTGAGCCTGCAGTTCAATCGCTTCCTCAGTAAAAATAGGAAGGCTTCTATCCCAGTAATTCTCCATCACCACATTGTCCACTACCAATACACCATTCAGATATACCGTTACGTGATTGCCAATCATTGTAATGCGAAATGTATTCCACTCTCCAATTGGATTATCAGCTACCACCAGCGGTGTGCTTCTTTCTTTTTGGTTATTGTATAATCCACCCGAACCAACCTGGGCGCCATCCTCTACGCGGGAGATATCCCAGATCTGAACTTGGGGTGAGCCACGCAAATAAATTCCGCTGTCACCATTTTTGGAAATCTTCCAATCCACAACCATTTCAAAATCACCGTAAGGGCGCGTGGTGCAAAGATTAGCTCCATCACCCTGAAACACGATCATGCCGTCTTTCACGCTCCAGTTGTCTTTCACTTTCGCATTGGCCTCCGCTTGCTTCTTTGCCAACACTTCCTTCGTCATTTTAGCGCGAGCAATTGGATTCTCTACCAACCCTTGCCAGCCACTAAGATCTTTGCCATTAAAGATCGATTCATATCCTTTGGTGTAAGGAAGTCCTTCCAGATAAGTAAGTATATCGATGCGCTCATACTGACTGTCTTCACCCGTTAATTTATCAAGCATGCGCTCCAATGTTTTGCGAACCTCTGTTCCGGTGAGACCTGGTTTGGCATCGGACGTTGGTAAAGCAATTTGCATGGCGGCACGACTCGCTGCACTACTTAGTTCCTGATCATCGAGGTATTCAGCAACGAACATGAGTGATAAAAATGTTCTCACATTACCCGCTGCCCGGATCACCGCAGACTTTTCATTTCTACCCGAAGCCAGCGTCATCATTTCACGCAACATCAAAAGCTTTTGATCATCCGGCCAGGTAGATTTTCCCACCTGAGAAACAAAGGACTGAAGTGCCTGCGCATGATATTGTTTTAAGCTTTCATCTTTTCGAATTGCCAATAGTGTTCTGATCGCTCCGTTGTCTTGCCAGTTCCTCAGTGCATCAAACGCTACTTGTTTTTCTTTCTCAACGCCTTTATAAAAAGCAGAGGTTACTTTTTCCAATGCACCATTATCATTCAAATAAGGCAATACCGGAAGTAGTTTGATTTTCTGATTCGAATAAGCTGCATTAACCAATGTAGCAGTGCTCTTGTCAAGGCCAGAAATAATTGCTGATTGAATCGACTTTACAGCTTTATCATTCTCTGAATCCGCTAACATTTTTAAAAGCTCGCCCATGTTGTTGGCTGAAGAAACATTCGGTAATGCATCATAAGCAGCATCCTTTACAGCTGCATCGCCAGACGAAGTCTGCTTTGCAACAACATCAAACTGATTTACCGCTCGTCTCGTTGCCAGAATCTGCAACAACGCAACCTTATTTTTGGATTGGGCTCCATCAAACTTTTGAGTTATTAAAACATCTGTGTCTTTATCAGCTACCTGAAACAGGGCTGTTTTCGCGGCTGCCAATTCAGTAGCATCATTCGATTTCAGGAGATAATCCAATAAAGCGGGTGTAAATTTTTTATTTTTATAGCTGGCAATTTCAGAAGCAGCTGCAATTCGTACTTGTTGATTGGACGAAGATAAAGCTGGCACTAATATAGATTCAACAAAACTATCGGTGCGATTAGCCTTTGCCAGCATCGCTAAAATATCGGCCTGCTCAGAGCCTGTCGATTTCTTATACTCTTTCTGCCATAGCTTAAGAGCATTGGGTGAACCTGCTGAAGAGACGGCTATTTTCAAAACTTCCTTTTGGTACTCACTATCAAAACGGCTACGTTCCTTTATTAATGTCGCAACGGTTCCTTCAGAATCAACCTGTACAAGTCCTTTTAATCCGGCCAATCTGAAATGTTGTTGGGATGCATCTGTTGTGTTGTCAAGTAACGCTTTACAGATTTCTTTAACGAGCGCACTATTGCCCTTGCTGGTCATCTGATGAAGATATTCCACCAATGCCGTGGTAGCTTCTGTAGGATCATTCTTAAAACCAACATTTTTTGCCTGTTGTAAAAGTACCTGATAAGAACTGGCATCAGCCATTAATGCAATTGTCCATAAAGCCTGCTTTTTCAGTAATGTGTTATCACTTGAGGCAAATGGCGTTATCGTTGCTAATGCCGGCAGGTACTTTAATTCACCCAGCGCTTTAATCAATCTCACTTGCGTGGAGGCTGGTTGATTTGGAAGCGAATTCATCAAAGCCTTGCTGGCATCTTCACTGCCGATGCGTACCAATGTTGAGATTGCAGGATCATAAATTTCTTTGTCACCAATGTATGCTGAAAGAACTGCTACTGACTCATTGGAACCGACCAATTTCAGATTATCCATGAAATAGGATTTAACTTCTGTATTAGTTGTCTTTTTGAGAGCCTCGAGATAAGCACGCTCAATTTTTACTTTCTGTTCTTTGGTTGAAGCATGGTGAGTAAGCAATGACACCGCATACCGGGAAGGAATTCCTTCGGCTACCCCGTTAGGCTGTACCCCATCGGTTACTAACTGTAATCCTTCGTCTCCAAGGTTGATGAGATCCTGAAATATTCGTGCTGCCTGCTGGTTGTCAGTTGCAGGTAATAAGGCCAATGCATCGGCCACTTTTGTTTTAACCAATCGTTGATCCTGAGCCAACAGAAACAATGGCACAAGAAAGAAGATCAGAAAAAAGATACGTGTGATTTTATTCAATTTCATTTCAGTGTAGTCTAAAAGTGGTGATTAGATTTTCCAGGGGCCTCGCATGGGTTGGTTGATCAAACGATTGGCAGCTTCGTCATTGATGAACTCCTGTTTAACCGGATCAAAATCCAGCGATCGTCCCAATTGAAGTGCGATCTTACCCATATTCACAATGGTGGCCGAACGATGTCCATTCAATTCGTTCAATCCAAACTTCTTCCGACTTCTTACCGAATCGGAAAAAACCGACATCTGTGGTTCCGGATCTGGGAATGTATCGATGACTTTCAGAATGTTGGGAATGTCTGATTTAAAGCCACGGTAAATTTTTCCGTTAGGCCCTTCAATGTAAGGCACGTTGGTGTCTTTGTTTTCACCGTCCAGTATAATTTTGCAACCATCTGCATAGGTAAACTCGATGCGTCTCCAGGTGCCTACAGCATCATCATGCTGCTGCGGACAATCCACATCTACGCGTATAGGACTTGTATTATCCTTTCCTAAAAAATATTGTACCGGATCAATATAGTGCTGACCCATATCACCAAGACCTCCCCCATCATAATCCCAATATCCCCTGAAGGTGCTATGCACTCTATGCGGATTGTAGGGTTTATACTGAGCAGGGCCGAGCCACATATCGTAATCCAATTCAGCAGGCACAGGCATTGGGTCAAGATCTGTTTTTCCGACCCAATAAAACTTCCAGTTAAAACCAGTCACGCCACTGATTGTTACTTTTAGGGGCCAGCCTAATATTCCACTATCGACTACTTTTTTCAAGGGCTTAACGGTTGTTCCAAGTCCGTAGAAATTATCTTGAAATCTAAACCAGGTATTAAGCCTGAACATGCGACCATATTGCTCCATTGCCTCCACCACTCGCTTACCTTCGCCAATTGTTCGGGTCATGGGTTTCTCGCACCATACATCTTTGCCTGCCTGTGCGGCCATTACCGACATGATCCCATGCCAATGCGGAGGTGTAGCAATGTGTACTACGTCTATATCAGGTTGTGCCAGCAGCTCTCTGAAATCGGAATAACCACGCACATTTCCACCGGCTAATGCAATGGCATCTTTAAGATGAGTCTTGTCCACATCGCACATAGCCAGCACTTTTGTGCCTTCGTATTCAATGTGCCCACGACCCATGCCACCTACACCAATAATTGCTTTTGTGAGTGTATCGCTAGGTGCGAGAAAACCATTTCCACCCAGCACGTGGCGAGGCACAATAGCAAAGGCTCCCAATGCGAGTGCCGATTTTTTAATAAAGTCCCTTCGCGAATTATTCGCTATACTGTTGACTTTGTCTTTTTTCATTCCCATAGTAGTTATGAATGTGTTATTATTTCGGTAACAATTCGATTTTGTGTGATGGGTACATCTTGCAAAATATTGAAGGCTATCCCTCAATGAGGAAAGGCGCTTTCAATGTACTTATTTAATTGATAAAAATACACCCGCCTTATATGCGCGGCATATTATTTTATTTTCTGATCAGGACCTTAATTTTATCAAATCTGAAGCAATTTTTCTGTCGTTAGCAAGTCTCGGAACTTTGTTCTGTCCGCCCAGTTTGCCTTGCGATTTCATGAAGTCGATGAAAGCATTTCTGCGCAAGGATGTAACAACGAGTGTTCGTAAAATATTGCCGGAGATCAAATCATCGTAATACACATT
>DAOOCD010000050.1:0-19109 GCA_035408225.1 Cyclobacteriaceae bacterium
GGGCGGACTTCCATAAGCTGTTGAATCAGCGTTGTAGATTTTACTTTTCGTCAACAGCTGCGCATGCACTTCGAGGCCGATAACTACCGTATATTTTTCGAGTACTGCTTTGTTCATTTAAATTTATAAAGGCGGGTTCCTCTTCTTAAGCTCTTCGATGTCTTGCATATCAATTTCGCGAGCAACAGTTTCCTTATTCTTCAATAAATCACTTAACGAGATTATTAAAATTTCATTTCCATCGAGTTCTATTTTCGTAGCTGATTTCTTGCATTCTGAAAAAGAGGTTAATCCAGAAATCTGTGGAAGAAACTCTGTTTTAAAGGTATCGAAAGGTATTCTTAAGAAAGTCTTCTTCGAATCGAAAACAATACTCTTCAAGGTTGTGGTGTCGATCTCTAATTCATCCAACGCCTTCACCAGGTTGGTAAAATTCTCAACTGTTGGTTTATACCAAAAATCAATGTCATGGACAATTTCCGGTCGCCCCGGAAATCCAGCTCCTGAAATTCGTTGATACCCATAAAAACCAACAGCAACACCTCCAATGAGTAGATACTCTACGTGATTGTTATTGAGCGCAGAACAAGTTTTTTGAAGGGAACTTCGAATCTCGTTATTTATCATTTCTTCAGGAAACTCAATTCAATCCAATTAATACTCTTATACTGTTTTTTTTTGAAAGCGAAATTGCTCGATTTAACTAACGCACGATTAAAGTCAAGTAAGTCAAGACACCGAATCAAACTTTCCTTTGGCGACAGTGATTGGTCTAACGTTACACTTTTCTTCTCGCTTACATCTGAATACACCTGCACCTTCATAACGTTTAAATTATTGGCCCAACAATTTACGCGATTTTTCTAAGACTGCGTCCAGACCCTTTAGGTTTTTACCACCTGCCGTTGCAAAGAAGGGTTGACCTCCACCACCCCCATCGATTTCTTTGGCGAGTTCTTTTACCAGATTACCGGCATGGAATTTTTTGGTTGCCTCAAGCTTCTCACCAATCATAACGGCCACCTGCGGTTTGCCATCTACATCGGCAGCCAGTATCATCAACAGATCATCAAACTGATTTCGCAAAGCATACGCAATATTCTTAAGCACATCGGCATTGGGCACACTGACCTTCTCTGAAATCAATGTGTGACCGTTTGACTTTGTAGCTTTACGAGCTAACTCATCTTTCAATAGGTTTGCCTGTTGCTGATAGAGCCCTTCCAGTTTCTTCTCCAATGTATGCTTCTCTTCCATCAACGATTTGGCCGAGGCAAGAATATCTTTTGGATTCTTTAAAATTGATTTTACCTCATTCAGTAGAGTAAGTCCTTCGTTTACATATTGCTCAGCTCCATCGGCCGTCACTGCTTCTATTCTGCGAACTCCCGCGGCCACGGAACTTTCGGATACGATTTTGAAGAGGCCGATATTACCCGTTGCCGAAACATGAGTTCCTCCGCAAAGCTCCACTGAGAATTTTGGATCAAACGTAATCACCCGAACGAAGTCACCATACTTTTCACCAAACAACGCCATCGCGCCAAAACTCTTCGCTTTTTCAATAGGTACGTTGCGTTGTTCGTTCAATGCAACATTTTCGCGTACTTTTCTATTTACAATATCTTCTACTTTTTTAAGCTCTTCTTCTGTCATGGCTGCAAAGTGCGAGAAGTCGAAGCGCAACATCTTTTCATTAACCAACGAACCCTTTTGCTCAACGTGCTTTCCTAATACCTGACGCAACGCAGCATGCAGTAAATGGGTAGCTGAGTGATTGTTCATCGTAAGTCTGCGCTTACTTTCATTAACCGAAACAAAGAAGATTCCTTCCAGGTTGGTGGGCATGCTTTCGGTATAATGAACAATTAATTCATTCTCTTTTTTAGTATCGATGACAACAATCTTCTCGTTGGCAGATTCAATTAAACCTGTATCCCCTACCTGGCCACCGCTTTCGGCATAGAACGGTGTTTTGTCAAGCACCAATTGAAACAGCTCCTTATTCTTTTGCTTCACCTTTCTGAATTTCACGATTCGGGATTCAGTTCTCAGGTCTTCGTATCCAATGAACTCGGTCTTTACATCTTCGCCCACCAACACCCAATCGCCAGTTTCTTTAACAGCATCTAACCTGGAGCGGGATTTTTGTTTTGCCATCTCCTCTTGAAACCCTTTTTCGTCAACGCTAAATCCCCGTTCACGGGCAATCAGTGAAGTTAAGTCGAAGGGAAACCCAAAGGTGTCGTAAAGTTCAAAGGCCTGAACGCCAGAAATAGTCTTGTCAAGATTCTCTATCCGCTTTAGGCCTTTGTCAAGCGTTCTTAAGAAAGATACCTCCTCTTCATGCACAACCCGGCTAACATAATCCAGCTGTTGATGCAATTCCGGGAACACCTCTTTTAATTGAGAAGCCAGGATAGGCACTAACTTATTCAGGAAGGGTTCTTTAAAATTCAAATAAGAAAATCCATAGCGCACCGCTCTTCTTAAAATTCTACGGATCACATACCCGGCTCCGGTATTGGAAGGCAATTGCCCATCGGCAATAGCAAATGCTACCGCACGGATATGATCGGCCATTACACGTATTGCAATATCCTGCTTCTCAGTTGTTGCCCCTTTTCCGGGAGTAGAACCTCCATACATTACTCCTGCCTCTTTGGCAATGAAATCCATCAACGGACGAAACACATCCGTATCATAATTAGAAGTCTTCTTTTGAATTGCCATGCACAACCGCTCGAAGCCCATACCGGTGTCTACATGCTTGTCGGGCAGTGGCTCCAGGGCACCAGAAGCAAGACGATTGAATTGAATAAATACCAGATTCCAGATCTCCACTACTTGCGGATGATCGCTGTTCACTAACTCGCGTCCTGATTTTTTCTTTACTTCCTCTTCAGATCGTAAGTCGATATGAATTTCAGAACACGGACCACAGGGGCCCTGCTCACCCATCTCCCAAAAGTTGTCTTTCTTACTTCCATGAAGGATACGATCTTCGCTCACAAACTTTTTCCACAACTCTTTGGCCTCTTCATCAACCGGAAGGTTGTCTCCTTTATCACCGCCAAATACCGTTACATATAATCTTTCCTTAGGCAATTGATACACTTCAGTAAGAAGTTCCCACGCCCAACTGATTGCGTCTTGTTTAAAGTAATCACCAAAACTCCAGTTGCCTAACATCTCAAACATCGTGTGATGGTAGGTATCGAGCCCTACATCTTCGAGGTCGTTATGCTTACCGCTTACGCGAAGACATTTTTGAGTATCGGCTATGCGCTTGCTTTTGGGTACTGAGTTACCAAGAAAATAGTCTTTAAACTGCACCATGCCCGAGTTGGTAAAAAGCAAGGTGGGGTCGTTTTTAAGTACCAATGGAGCCGAAGGCACTATCTTATGACCCTTATTTTCAAAAAATTCGAGGAATTTCCGTCTGATTGTAGCTGAATCCATTAAATCTAAGCCCATTTTAACTTTGTACACTGAGGTTTTTCTCTATATTTATGGGTTCTAAACCCTGATAAACAGCAAAATTAATCCCCTTGGGATCAATATGAAAGGAAACACTGAAATTCGATCATGAAGTAATGGCAGGCAGTAAGTTTCATTATAACCCCAAAACCCTCCGCTACGAGCGCGTGAAGATTTCAATCTTCAATGTGCTGATTACTTTATTCAGTTATCTCACATTTGGATTTCTCTTTTTTGTTGGATTGGTTCTGCTTCAGAATTTAATAATTGAAACACCCTCAGAGAAAAAATTAAGAGCTGAGAACAGGGCGCTAGATGAACATAAAATGTTGCTTACCGCTCAACTTCTTGTATCCAATCAGCAGCTGGCCGACTTGAAAGTAAAGGACGTTGCACTTTACCAAAAATTATTTGAAACCAATATATCACAGGAGTCAGTACCCGTGTATCCTGAGCGAGAAGAACTATTGCTTGCCAGCTCCGGAGATTTTGATGAATCCGTTGACCAGTTAAGTCAACGATTTTCTGAATTAATACAATCCGCTAAAAAGAGCAGTCAATTCTTTCACTCAGAAACTCATATTAAGAAAGAGGATATGACTCTTCTAACTGCTATTCCTTCAATTGCTCCTGTCGATAATTTTGAAATAGCCAAGTTAGTTTCGGGTTTTGGCACCCGAATCAATCCATTCCATAAAGGGCATTATCATCACGATGGTGTTGATATCGCTTCTACGCGCGGAACGCTGGTGGTAGCTGCTGGCCCGGGTCGAATTATGTTGATTAAAAAGAGTGATCTTGTTGCCGGGTATGGTAATTATGTAGAAGTTGATCACGGGAATGGATACATCACCCGGTATAGTCACCTGGAGGACATAACCGTGAAACAGGGACAATCCATTAAAAAAGGGCAATCGTTAGGTTCCGTTGGTTCGAGTGGCGGCTCCATTGCTCCTCATCTGCATTATGAGGTTATTAAAGACGGAAAGAATCTCGATCCGATCAAATTCTTTATGGAAGGACTTGCTTCTGTAGAGTATGAGGCATTAGTCGGTTTCAGTCAAAAACAAAATCAATCGCTCGACTGATGGCTAAGGTTCGATATATCTACAATAACGAAACGTGTAAATACGAACCCGTTGTTATTTCTCCAAAAGTAGCTGGAAGAAAGCTTTTGGTTTTTCTGGGCATCTCTTTATTACTTGGCATGGCAGGATTGATTTATTTCAATTACCGTTTCCCCTTGGTTGATGAAACCCTGCAGGCAGAGAAAAATCTGAAATTAAAAACTGAGTGGAAGGTTCTGTACAAGCAATTAGAACGTACTTCGACTCAACTGAGTGCACTGGAACATAATGATGACAAAAATTATCGGGTAATTCTTGATTTGGAGCCTCTTGATGAATCGCAAAGAGAGGCCGGTGTTGGTGGTCGTGAAAAAGAAAGCCAATCAATTCCATATCCTTTGATCCGAACTGCCTACGAACAAGCAGAAAAAATTAAGAACCGATTGGACATTGAAGAGCAATCATTACAACAGTTGATGAATGAATTAACCCGCAAAGAAAAAATGTGGGCTTCAAGGCCTGCTATACAGCCTGTAAGTAATAAAGACCTTACTCATCTTCATACCATATTTGGCCTTCGCATGCATCCGTTGTTAGGTTATTCAAGACCACACAATGGCCTTGATTTTACAGCGCCTGTTGGAAGTCCCATCTATGCTACCGGTGATGGTCGTGTAAGTGCGGCTCAACATTCTGTTTCTTATGGTAACGTAGTGTACATCGATCATGGCTATCAGTTTGAGACCCGGTATGCGCATATGACACAATATATTGTAAGGCAGGGTGAACATGTTAAGCGTGGTCAGGTTATCGGATATGTGGGCAATACAGGCCTATCAGTTGCTGCCCATCTTCACTATGAAGTGCTTTACAAAAACAATCCCATCAATCCCATCAACTTCTTTCAACGCGATCTCAATAACAAAGAATACGAAAAGTTGATTGAGGTGGGAAGTAAAGCAACTACTTCGCTGGATTAATTCATTCATCATTTCTTCTTTACTGGACTTCTCCTTTTATTTGCAGCCTTAAATTTTTGTATGACAAGGTTTGTAATTCTTTTTTTGCTTTTGGTGCAGATGGCCTGGGTACAGGCACAAAAAAAAGACACAATTACTATTATTGGTGTGGGCGATATCATGATGGGCAGCAATTACCCAAATGGCGGTGTATTGCCCCCTAATAATGGAAGAGATCTTTTTAAAGAAGTAACACCCATCCTTTCCAGTGCTGATATCACCCTCGGAAATCTGGAAGGAGTGCTTTTAGATGACGGTGGAACCGCCAAAACTTGTCGCGATCCAAAGGTATGTTATGTTTTTCGTAGCCCGGTCAGCTATGTCCAAAACCTGGTGAGTGCAGGCTTTGATATGATGAGTCTGGCCAATAATCACGCGGGTGACTTCGGAGAAGTTGGCAGGAAAAGTAGTATGAAAAGCCTGGAAGATGCAGGCATCATTCATGCAGGTCAACTCAATCAACCCTTTACCCTATTTGAAAAAGATGGAATTCGTTATGGCTTCACGGCTTTTGCACCCAACAGCAATTGCCAAAGCATTAATGACTTACCGGCTGCACGAAAGATTGTTTCCTATCTCGATTCACTGGCAGATATCGTCATTGTCTCCTTTCATGGCGGGGCCGAAGGACCGCAACATCAACATGTTCCGCGGAGCCATGAAATTTTTTATGGTGAAGACAGGGGCGATGTATACGAGTTTGCCCATGCATTAATTGATGAGGGCGCTGATATCATTTTTGGACATGGTCCGCACGTTACCCGGGCTGTGGAAGTTTATAATGATCGATTCATTGCTTATAGCTTGGGAAATTTCTGTACGTATGGTGGAATCAACGTATCGGGCATTAATGGATGGTCGCCTATTATCAAGGTATATACTAACTCAAAAGGCAATTTTTTAAAGGCACAAATCACTTCAACCATTCAAACTCCGCGATCCTCGGTGAAAATTGATTCACAAAAGCAAGTTTTAAAGCGAATTCAGCAGTTAACGAAAGAGGATTTTCCGGAATGTGCAATAGAAATAGATGACTTTGGGTGGGTTTTTAAATCCACAAAATGATGTGAATAGGTTGTCGATAAAAAAAATAGTCAACATTGCTTCAAGTTTAAAGAATTGTTACTTTGCATGAAGATCGTTGAATAAAGCGATTGAATTCAGGCCCCCTTTGTCCCTCATGGCGTATAAAGAAAAAGAAATTGAGAAGATATATTATTCTATCGGTGAAGTAGCCGAGATGTTTAATGTAGCCCCCTCCCTCATACGCTTCTGGGAATCAGAGTTTGATCTCATTCAGCCGAAGAAGAACCGCAAAGGCAATCGGCAGTTTACCAAAGAAGATATCGATCATGTTCGCACTATCTACCATTTAGTGAAGGAAAAAGGCTTTACCCTCCAAGGAGCTAAGGAAATGCTTAAAAATGACAGCCAGTCAGTTCGCGATAAGATGGATCTGATGGATTCTCTTAAAAAGGTGCGCCAGTTTTTGGTGCAGATCCGCGAAAAACTCTAAAACAAATTCCAATTATTACTGAGATTCTTTAATTTCAGAATTCACGGTTTGAATTCATGGATCAGGAGCGTCTTTCTTTTCTTGCACTGCATTTTACTCCCGGTATTGGCGATTTTTTAGTCAAGCAGTTAGTAAGCTATTGTGGTTCGGCCGAACAGGTTTTTAAAACTTCCAAAGGTAAACTTCTGAAGATCCCGGGGGTGGGTGAAATCTCTGCCGAAGCCATCATCCATGAAAAGAGTTTTCACGAGGCAGAGAAAGAACTCAAAAAAGCAGAAAAAGAAGATACCGAGATCTTATTCTTTATCGATAAAAAATATCCGCAACGGTTAAAGGCCATTGACGATGCTCCCGCTCTGCTCTATTATAAAGGAAACCAAAATCTGAATGTACCCAAAACGGTGGGGATTGTTGGTACACGCCAGGCTACCGAGTATGGAAAAGAAATGGTGGAGAAAATTTGCCAGGAGTTGGTACCCCATCAAGCATTAATCATCAGCGGTCTTGCCTATGGCATTGACATCCATGCACACAAGTTTGCCCTCAAGCACGGACTCTCCACCATTGGAGTGATGGGAAGCGGAATGGATATTATTTATCCGGCAGCCCATAAAGACACGGCTAAAAAAATGATTAGTCATGGTGGGTTAATTACTGAAAATCACTTTGGCACCAAACCCGATGCTCATAATTTTCCTGCCCGCAACCGCATTATCGCAGGGCTTAGTGATGCACTGATCGTAGTGGAAGCAGCAGAAAAAGGGGGCGCATTGATTACAGCCGATATTGCAAACACCTATAATAAAGATGTCTTTGCTGTGCCCGGTAATCTTGGTCAAACATATTCCGAAGGCTGTAATAAGTTGATCAAAATAAACAAAGCCAATGTCTACACTTCTGTGAAGGATCTGGAATACATCATGAACTGGTCGGCCGAAAGTAATTCAGTTCAAACAACGCTTGATCTCACCTTTTTCGAACCCGATGAACAAAAAGTGATTCAAATTCTGAAAGATCGCAAGGCACCGGTAATGATTGATGAGTTGAGTTTCAAATCGTCATTGCCACCAAGCCAATTGGCATCGCTCCTGCTCACCCTTGAGTTTAAAAATGCAGTGAAGTCGCTGCCGGGCAAGATGTTTGCACTAAAGTAAAAGCTACTATTTATTAGGTGCCAGATCGTCTGCCTTTGCCGCATCCGCCAGTTGGCGGAGCAGGCAGGGTTAGACCGGCCTGGCGAGTTGCCAACTAATGTGGAAAAATGCGATCTGCCATAACCAGTGATTGAGCAAACGCTTCCCGGTTTAGTTCAGGAGCATCATTCTTTGAATCCAGAAAAGATAAAATTGTTTCAGTTGCCATATTTCCTACCAGATCGTCTTTAGCCATCGGGCAACCACCAAAGCCTTTTATTGCTCCGTCAAATCGTTGGCAGCCCGAACGATAAGCAGCCTCGATCTTTTCAAGACGACTGCCAGGGGCAGAGTGAAGGTGAGCCCCGAATTCGATGTTGGAAAATCTCTTTGTCAGTGATTTAAATAAAACTTCAATCTGGTTTGGGGTCGAAACTCCAATCGTATCAGCCAGCGAAACTATGTCTATCTCAAGCGTAGCGAGAATATCTGTAAACTGTTCAACAATGGCTGTTTCATAAGGGTCATTATACGGATTGCCAAAACCCATGCTGATATAAACAACCTGTTTTTTATTGTGCTTCTTACATAATTCCTGAATCTCATTGACGGTGTTAAGCGCCTCACCAATCGACTTGTTTGTATTTCGTTGTTGAAAAGTTTCGGAGATGGAAAGTGGAAATCCAAGATAAGTTATTTGCTCATACTTACAGGCTGCTTCTGCCCCCCTTAGGTTGGCCACAATAGCCAGCAGTTTGGATTTCGATTGAGTATAGTCTAATTGATCCAGTACCTCAGCTGTATCGCGCATTTGTGGAATCGCCTTCGGAGAAACAAAACTTCCAAAGTCGATGGTATCAAAACCCACCTTTAACAATTGATTAATGTAGGCTACTTTAAGGTCTGTTGGAATAAATTTTTCCAGACCCTGCATGGCGTCACGCGGGCATTCTATTAGTTTCATCTACGGGTTATAATTAAACAAAAGTAGGGTAACTCAAGATTAAGGAAAAATTAATTCAATGGTCGCCTATATCTGCCTTTTAACTGGAAAACCGATTCATTCTTCCGATTAGAAGGATTAACTTGTCGAGATAATATTTACACATGCCATTACCATCCTTTGGAGGTCCGCTTGGTTATAAAAGGGCCGCACACTTATTGCACCGGGCCACTTTTGGGCCCACCAAATTACAAATCGATTCTTTCGCTACCCTTACGGCAAGTCAGGCTGTTACTTTACTTTTTCAACAACCCCTGCCCGATCCCGTATTACCCATCGATCCGGAAACTGGTACCGAATGGGTTTTATCCGGAACCACAGATGCAAACAGTGGTGATAGTGACCTGCAGGAATTTTTTAAAGGTTGGTTTATTGGCCAAATGCTGGGAATAGGTGTTCCCCCTGCTAATTATCTGGCTTACAGCACGCGCGAGAAAATTGTTTTCTTTTTACATACCGTTTTAACTGCTATTCAATCCAAGATAGATGACAGTCGGTCGCTTTATTTTCAAAATCAACTCTTCCGGAAATTTGCATTCGATAAGACCTTAGGAGTAGATTACAATTTTAAAGAACTCACTAAAAAAATCAGTATTGACAATGCCATGCTGCGCCTGTTGGACGGCAACCTGAACGTGAATGGCAGTGTCAATGAAAATTACGGTCGCGAACTGCTGGAGTTATACTCAATTGGCCGCGGGTTAGAGGGCACATTGCCCCCGGCAACAGTACCCGGAGATTATTTTAATTTCAAGGAGCAGGATGTACGTGCTGCCGCCCAGGTTTTGTCAGGTTGGGAACTGGATACAACTTTTTCAACGCTTGATACTACTGTTGATCTGGATCTGGCTGGCACGATCAAATTGCCACGGGGTAAAGTAAGAGGGAATACGACCAATGCCAATGCGCACGACAACAGTGTGAAGCAATTCAGCGAACGGTTTGGTAATGCTACCATCCAACCCGATCCTTTACTTCTGGCCGGTACTAATGCTACCGAAGCAAGTGCTCAGGATGAAATCAGTCAATTGATTGAATTGATTTATTCAAAACCAGAAACCGCGCGCAATTTCTGCCGAAGAGTCTATCGGTTCTTTGTGTATCACGAAATCACGCAATCTATTGATGATACCATCATAGAAGAACTGGCCAACACCTTTGCTGCCAGTGGATTTAAAATCCAACCCGTACTGGAAGATCTATTCCAGAGTCAGCACTTCTATGATGCCGCTGCGGGTGTGGGTGATGATACCTTTGGCGGAATCATAAAATCTCCCCTTGATCTAATGATTGGGACGTTCCGGATCTTTAATGTTCAATTACCCGATCCGACAGCCAATGCCGAAACCTATTTCGAAAAAACAGGCGAACTCATCCGTAGTTTAGAGGATATGGGAATGCATTTTTATCAACCTTTCGATGTGGCTGGTTACGATGCCTATCATCAATACCCGATCTATCATCGCAGTTGGATTTCCACCAACTACCTCACGCGCAGGTATGAGTTTATCCGCAAACTGGTCTCTGAAAATCAAATGATGGCCGGTGCGCTTGGTGTGGATGTGGTGGCCTTCGTACAAGCTAACATCAGTAATGCGATAGCATCGAACGCTCGCAATTTAATTATTGAATTAGCTAAATATTTTTTACCACAAGCCGAGAACTTAACCTTTGATCCCGCACTGGATGACAATGCAGGCTTAACGGCTGAACGGATGAATTACTTTCTCACTGCGTTTTTGAAATCTCCCCAGATTGATGCCGATCCTGAAGGGGCCTGGGCTTTTCGATGGAATAACCCGGTAGACATGGAAGTGGTAAGAAGGCAATTGGAAAACCTCTTCAATGCGATGCTGCAATCACCCGAATATCAACTTTATTAACGATCTGAATGAAACGTAGAAATTTTATAAAGAAACTTTCGCTCGCTGCAGTTCCGTTTACATTGGGAGGCATTCCCATCCGACTGATGGCAGAGAATTCGCTTACGCGGATGGCAGAACAGAGTACCAATGATCGGGTGTTGATCATTCTCCAACTTCATGGTGGTAATGACGGGCTGAATAGTATCATTCCGGTAGAAGCCTACGATTTATATTATCGCTGGCGGGCCAACATTGCCATCCCCGCAAAAAACAGTTTACGCAAAATGATCGCGCTGGATAGCACGCTGCCGTCCGATGCACAGGTGGGCCTGCATCCGGACATGATAGCCATGAAAGATCTTTATGATCGGGGTCGTATGACTGTGGTGCAAGGCGTATCTTATAAAAACAACAATGGTTCGCATTTCAGAGGAAGAGATATCTCCTTTATGGGTGGTGGTTTTGATGATTACTTTTCTTCGGGTTGGGTAGGTCGCTATTTGCAACAAGAGTTTGCTCCTAAAGTGTATCCCAATGATTTTCCTAATGCAGAAATGAAGGATCCGCTTGCTATTGAAATGGGAAGTGACGTGTCATTGATTTTTCATCAGGATGGAAACATCCCCACATCCATTTCATTAAATGATCCGGAAAGCTTTGCAAGATTGGTGGATGAACTGGAAGGATTTACCGATGAAGGCGTTGACCCACGCGGTAAGCCACCCACTGCCTTGGATAATTCACCGTATGGTAAGGAACTTAATTGGATATTAGGACTTGAAGATAAATCGGAAGACTATGCCAACCGACTTTATGATGTATATCGCAATGCACCGGTATCCAGTGTTACTTATCCCGAGCGCTATCCATTCAATGCACCCAAGGGCAGCATGCGCAATGGATTAACTCCGCAGTTACAGTTAATCGCACGACTATTGGATGGTGGTGGGCCAGGACTTGGCGTAAAGACAAAAGTGTTCCTGGTAAAAATGGGTGGCTTTGATACCCATGCTGAACAAGTGGAAAGTTATGATCCTACCATGGGACAACATGCAGCGCTGATGTATCATATCTCATCGGCAATGAAAGCCTTTCAGGATGATTTGAAGGCCCGTGGATTAGAAGATCGTGTGTTAACGCTTACTACTTCCGAGTTTGGAAGACGCGTACGGGCGAATGGTAGTTATGGTACCGATCATGGTACCGGTGCACCTGTAATGATTTTCGGTAAAGGAGTACAACCTGGTGTAGTTGGTAAAGTGCCCGACTTAAATAAGGAAAATGTAGAAATGCAATTTGATTACCGGCAGGTGTATGCCAATATCCTGCGCGACTGGATGTTGGTGGATGAGGCTAAAATCAATAATGATATTTTCTTTAAGGATTTCCTGAATGGTGCTAAAGAAGAAGGCGCTGGCAATTATGAACCACTGCCGTTAGCCACACAGGTTATTTCGGGTGTGCAGGAGAACTTTATCAACAATCGATTTGCCTTGGAGGATTGTTTCCCTAATCCGGCTACTGATTTTACTACCATTCAATTCAAAATCAATAATACCAACCTTGTGGATATAACCTTAAAAGACAGTCAGGGACGTACCCTCAAAACCCTTTTGCATGAAGAAAGACCGGAAGGCAGTCATATAATTAAGGTTAATGTCTCTGATTTGCCTGCAGGTATTTATTTTTATCAATTGAAAACAGGATTTTTCAAGGAAACCAGGAAACTCATCGTTACCCGATAATCTATGAAGCGAATTTTAGTTATCTTTCTTTTATTAGTTTTTGTCCTGTTGGGGCAAGCTCAACCCAAGAGAAAACCAGGTGGATTAGCCGCCAAACCCAGTCAGCAAAATAAGTTTCTTGAAAAACAATGGTGGCTGGGCTTCAAAGCCGGTACTAACCTTTCGCAGGCAGTACCCATCAAGCGTTATACAATTATGACGCCTACCAATTACGCTCTGGCATTGACAGATAAATCCTATGATTCATTTGGTAAACTGGGGTTTCAGGCTGCTCTTGAAGTAACTTTCTACTACAAGGGTTTTTCATTCAGTACACAACCTACCTACCGGCATAGCAGTTTCACTTACTCGAATCAATACCAGTGGACCAATTCAGAAAATCCGGCTGAAAAATTAATTCTACAATACGATCAGGAACAGAAAATCGATTATGCAGACTTCCCATTAATTGTGAAGTATGACATTCTTCGAAATAAATTGCGCCCCTATGTTCAGGCAGGTATATTTTATTCGATGCTGATCAATGCTACTAAATCCGTGAAAGTTTCAGGAACAGACTATGCTTCAGGAGGAACTAACCAGTTTGCCAACCAGGAGATCATTGTAGGGGCAAAGGATTTATTCGACAACTATTGGGGCATAATGGCAGGCGTTGGTGCTGATTATAATTTAGGCAATGTTCGTCTTGTATTGGATGTCTCTTACTGGAAGGGCATGAGCAATATTACCAATGTTGATAATCGCTTTGGCAATGATCGACTTGCCGGCATTGGAGATTCTCAGGATGACCTGGATTTAAATAATATAGTTATCTCAGCCGGAGTTCTTTTTCCGATGCGGTACCTGAGCAGCGGCTTCAAAACTTTAGATCGTTAATCTATGCGCCTATTATTCGCACTTTCGCTATTCATTGTCTTTGGTTGTTCCAATGAGTCTGATCCCGTATCCGACAAATCGTCTTTTACCCGAATCTATGACAATGATAAGTTCAATGGGTCTTTCTATCCAATAGATATAAAGCAAACACCGGATGGTGGATATTTGATCCTGGGTGGGCGCAGAATTGAAAATTCTAATTTCAGTGGTATCTATATCCTTAAAACGGATGAGTTTGGAGGTTTTATTTCCGAACAGGAAGTAGATGAGAATTTTGTTAACCCGATTGGGGCATTGTTGGAGAACGGAGACAAGTACTTTTTCTTTTGCATGACTTCGGTTGGCTTGCAAACTCAATTATTTGAAATGGATGCTGATGGCACTTTGGGAAACCCGATTGATGTCGGTGGCTCCTATCCTGCTGCTGCCGCTATGGATGGTAGCAATTTCTTGCTTTTAAGTTATGATAATTTTAATAAGCAAAGTGTAATCTCGGTTGTAACACCTACTGGTTCAGTAAGTAAATCGAAAGGGTTTAGCATTGGTGCGGGGGATGCCGTAGAGGAGCCCATCATCAATCACTTTTTACGTACTGGTAACCAGCTACCCTTTCTGGTAGGTAAAACACCGGCCGGCCAATATTACTTCAATGGCTTCTACAACTATACCTTATCGCTTGTTTTTACAGACCTGAACAATGATGAACCTCAGGGTATTGTACAAGGTCAACAAGATGATGGCGGACTCAGTCAGGTAGTTCCACAAGAGGGTGGTAAATTTGCACTGGCGCGATTTAACTTTGGTGATAATTATTATCTACCGAACACTACATTAAATACATCTGGTATCACCTCAAGCATAGACTTAGGTGGCAATCCTTTTCCCGAATTGGTTGCGAATGCACCGGTTAAAATCATGCGAATGACTCTTGGAACTAAAAAGATTGCCTTGTATGGAAGTAACACCCGAAGCAATCAAATCTCATTATATGGATATGATGAGTCAACCGGAGAATTTCTTGGTAGTCGTTACCTGGGATTCTCAAACCCCTTTGAGATAGCAGCTATAACGCCTACTTCCGATGGAGGACTGGCTATTTGTGGAACAACCTATGTGGCAGGTCGTTTTCCAAGAATCTGTCTTTTTAAGTTAGCGAATGAGGAAGTTATGGAGTCATTCCAATAATCATTTCTTTATTTCAACTGTTTTTTCGTCCTTGGTCATCAATTTGATATGATCAGGATAGAAGAAAACATAAGTCTCCGTCCCTACAATACCTTTGGCATTGAAGCCAACGCCCGTCATTTCTGCAGGATACATTCAGAAGATCAACTCATAGAACTTATTGATACGCCTATATATAAGAATGAACCCCATTTAATTCTTGGCGGTGGAAGTAATGTGCTATTCACCAAAGATTATACTGGACTCGTTATCAAAGTGGATCTAAAAGGTATTCGTATAGAGAAAGAAACTGATGAAACCATTGTACTCAATATCAAGTCAGGCGAAGTTTGGCATGAGTTAGTTATGTATTGTGTACACCATGGGTGGGGAGGAATAGAAAACCTATCACTTATACCAGGTACAGTAGGCGCAGCACCTGTTCAAAACATTGGAGCCTATGGTGTAGAGATCAAAGAAGTGATTCAAAATGTTGAAGGAATTGATTTAATAACCGGTGAACGCAAAACCTTCAATAACCATGAATGTCACTTCGGATACCGTGAAAGCATCTTTAAATACCAGCTAAAAGAAAATTTTTTTATTTCAAGTGTTACTTTAAGTCTAACAAAGAAAAACCATCAATTCAATACAAGCTATGGTGCTATCACTGATACACTGAAAGCAATGAACATCACACATCCAACACTCAAGTCAATCAGTGATGCAGTGATACAGATCCGTAGAAATAAATTACCTGATCCATCATTGATTGGTAATGCAGGAAGCTTCTTTAAGAACCCTACCATTTCTTTATCTCACTATGAAAATTTAAAAAGTAGCTATCCGAAAATACCAGGATATCCTTCTGTAAATCAAGAAGTTAAAGTGCCTGCCGGTTGGTTGATTGAACAATGTGATTGGAAAGGAAAACGCATTAACAACATTGGTGTGCATACACAACAAGCATTGGTGTTAGTGAATTACGGAGATGGAAAAGGTGAAGAAATTTTTCAACTCGCAATGCAAATCTTATCATCCGTAAAAGAAAAATTCAATATCATACTAACACCTGAAGTGAATCTTATCTGATGAAATTTATGCGTGTAGTTATGATGAAAAATGAAAAAGTATCTACCTGATTTTTTTCTCTGAAAGAAAAATTATTTGCGCAAAATTTTTGTGAATTAATTTTTTATTATACCTTTCGTACAGTTTTACTTAAAACATTAAAACGTTATGGCAAAAAAACCCGCTAAGAAAGCAGCCAAGAAAGCAAAGAAGGCTGCTAAGAAGAAGAAGTAATCAAGCTTGTCTTGATACTTTTACAAAGAGAAGTGATCCAGGATCACTTCTCTTTTTGTTTTATACTAGTTCAATAAAAAATCAGACAACACAACTCTATTGATCCAATACTATCACTCAACAGGTGTTATCCTTGAAGCAAGTTCTATCTAATCTCCCATCTGAAATCTGCTTTATACACTCTATTGGCACTGCAATGCATTGAAATTCATAATCTTAAACATTCGATTGCGGAAATTTAATTGACTTCCTGCTTGTTTGCCCTGTAATAAGAGGCTTAACTTTGCATCAACACAAAAAATCAGAACTCATGACAAAGGCAACTACCAAAACAGTAGCAGTTAAAAAGGCTCCGGCTAAAAAGACTGTTATAAAACCTAAAACTTCTTCCATCGAAAAAGTATCAGAAGAAATCCTGGCGAAATTAAAAGTCTTGGATATTGAACACCAACTTCAGGCAGACATTGAATGGTGTTTAGGGAGTTACCGCTTTGATCAAAATCCAGCCGGGCTTATAGAATCTGCTAACAAAGCATTGTCTGTATTTAAGCAAGAACTTGCAAAGAAGACAAAAGGAGTAACAGCAACCCTTATTTCAGGCATTGAAAAGTCGTTAAAATAATATAGAATACCTTTTAAGAATGAAGCCGGAGTGATCCGGCTTTTTTTATATCATATGAGTTACGTTTGTAAGTGTACCCGTATACCGGTGACACTCGACTCCGAACCTATTGAGAAAATCAACTCCCTCATCAGAGGATAAGCCTTTAAATTCCGCATAGGAGTTTAGGTAAATCACCCTATTAATACCCATACTAAAAATAATCCGTGAGCAAGCCAGGCAGGGCGACAAGGTTACATATAATGTAGCTCCATCCACCGAAGTCTTATTCTTAACCGCATACAGGATTGCATTCTGCTCGGCATGGATAGCAAGTGAACAACCACCTTTTGAATCACGCGGACATCCTTGTTCAGGCCATTCTTCATCGCAATTGTGAGTTCCGGAGGGTGGCCCATTATATCCAATGGAAATAATCCGTGTGTCTTTTGTAAGTACAGCGCCTACATGTCTCTTCAAACAATGCGATCGCTTAGCCAAATTAACAGCTAGCTCCATATAGATATCATCAAACTCCGGTCGGCTCATTGAGGTAAAAATAAGAATTCAAAATAGTATATTCGCGATGAAAACAGGATTCATGTCAAGACTTCGAAGATTAATTTTTATAGCCCTTATCTCTATTTCATTCCACACACTCGCACAAGAGGCTATTAAATTCAGGCCTAGTCCAACCAGTATCGTTTCTGCCCGCTATAAAGATACGTATCTGAAAATAACCTACAGCCAACCTCATAAGAGAGGCCGGATTGTTTTCGGCAATCTTGTGCCTTATGGGCAGGTATGGCGCACCGGAGCCAACGAAGCCACGGAGATCACACTTACGCGAGACATCCTTATTAATAACACTCCACTTAAAGCTGGCACGTATTCTGTATTTACGATTCCTGAAAAGGAAAGCTGGACTATTATCATTAACAGTGACCTTGGCCTTTGGGGGTCGTATAATTATAATTCTAAAATGGATGTGATGCGTTTTTCGGTTCCAACCCAGACTTTGCAGGGTGCCGTTTACGAACCTTTTACTATTCAAATAGAACAGAAAAACAATGTAGCTGAACTCGTTTTTTTATGGGATTCGGTGCGAATCCAGATACCCATTCAATTCAATGAACCTAAGTTACTATGAAAGAACTTATAACCCTTCTTCTATTCTCCCTTGCAGCAACCGTGTATGCACAAGATGTTACCGAACTTGAGCGAAGAAACGGGTTTAAGGAAATCAAATTAGGATCTTCGATTGATAGTGTAAAAGGTGCAACTTTTAAAAAAGATATCACAGAGCGCAAAGAGTTTCCGGCCAAGATCTATGAAACTGATCATCCCGACTATATGGTGATTGGCGATGTACCAGTAAAAGAAATTTCCCTTAAGGTATACAATGGCCTGATTTATGAAATTGATGTTACCACGCCAAAAGATCCCAAGGTGATGCGAGGCCTTGAAAAGTCATTTGGAAAAGCAACGTATAGCATCCGTACTGAGAGTTATTATTGGAAAGCAGAAAGCTTAAGCCTGGTTTATAAGGGTCATCATAAAGAAATCAAACTCACTTATCGTTCGGGGCCCGTTATCAGCATGATGTATGCGGACAAAGGGAAGAAGATTGAAGAAGTTGCTGATGATTTCTAAAATAGAAAAGCCAGGTTTCCCTGGCTTTTTTTAATCAATCAAAATTTACGTCAACCTTTATACGTAATCCTGTAAATCTTACCTCCCTGATCATCCGAAATCAACAACGAGCCATCCGGCATTTGCAACACATCCACAGGTCTGCCAGTTACTTTTTGAGTAGCATCATCCAACCAACCACTGGCAAAGGTTTCATAGCTTAAGACCTTACCCCCTTCTAGTTTCACCAAACTTAACTTATAGCCACTTTTCTTTGAACGATTCCATGAACCGTGCTCTGCTAAAATAATCTGATTCTTATACTCAGCAGGAAACATTGAACCTGTATAAAACTTAAGTCCAAGCGGAGCAACATGGGCTCCCAGATTCTGCATGGGTTTAACAAACTCATCGCAGGAACGCTTGCTTCCAAATTCAGGGTCTTGAATGGTTCCACCATGACAATAAGGATACCCAAAGTGCATACCTTGAGCTGATGCCGAGTTTAATTCGCAAGGCGGAATATCATCACCCAACATATCACGGCCATTGTCCGTAAACCAAATGTCATTCGTTTCAGGGTGCCACGTAAAGCCAACCGTATTGCGAACCCCGCTGGCAAATAATTCAAGACCAGTACCATCTGCATTCATGCGATGGATAGCAGCATAGATAGGGTCTGTTGGTTCGCAAATATTACAAG
>DAOOCD010000051.1:0-19023 GCA_035408225.1 Cyclobacteriaceae bacterium
AGGAATTGCACCATTGACTGAAGGAAAAATAGAGGAATACTTCAGCAAAGGATTTCAAAATCTGGACACACTAAAAGATTCTCCGCAAAAGCAGCAGCTCATTGAGTTTACCCAAAACCTGATTACCCGGCAATCCTAGTGAAACTATTTTCGCTTGTAATAAATTAAATTTCCCTTATAATTTTTAACCGTTTCGCTTAGCGTATAAAAGCCAGCGCCATCTCTCGACCAGGCAATGGCTTCGCCCTGTGCCTCATGGAGGTAGTTCAGTTCAATGGGTTTACGCAACAATAATTCAGGTATCGACTCAGCATCAGATCTCTTCCAATAATAGAGGTGGTCGTAGTTCTTCATTAATACCTCTGTTCCGTCTGCTGAGATACTGGCAGCAACAATTTTAGTAAAAGGAAGTTTCGTTTTAAATTCTGCTTGCAGGGTATCTCCTTTTTTTACTGGTGCATATATTTTATACAACCGCACTGAATCTTCACGCTTGGAAACTATAAATACATCGTTCGCCTGTGGATCAATCATCATCACTTCTGTATCACGAACCCCATCACTCAGTTTAAAAACAATCGTATCGAATTTACTTATCACTTGATCCCCCTCTGACAACACAGGCTCGACAAATGCATAAATCATTTTATATGGATACTGAGAAAGGTTATCTCCAATTTCGCCAACATATAAATAGCTCTTTCCTTCTTGCGGCCCTGGTCCTACAGTAATGTCTTCCCAATCGCGGTTCTCCACGATTGCGAGCTTGCAAGTCATCACTATTTTCGCCTTATCGTCAATTAAAAAAACTTCTGCTGGGTTTTCTCCATCATTGTGAGACCAATAATAACCAGGATTAGCAACACTGGCTACAAGACCAGAAGCTTCAGCTAGCTTTTTACTAACCGCCCCTTCACTTACTCCCTTCAAAAACAAATCAGAAGTAGTCTTACTATCTGTGCATTCTATGGATAGCAGTAATACTAAAAAACAATATTTCATGCCCGTTTTTAATAAGCGCACAATATCAAAAGAATAGTAGAGGTGTCCTACACTTAGTAAGTTTGAACAAGAGATTCCTTATTGAACTGGCAATCCAGCTGCTTTCCACGCTTTCATTCCGCCCTCCATTTCAAAGACAGGATCGTAACCCTTCTCTCTCAAAATGGCGGCTGCTTTAGCACTGCGAATACCTGAGCCACAATAAACAAAAATCGGTTTGTGCTCCAGGGTTCCCAGCTTATCTGCGAAAGCATTATCATAAACAATGTTGACGGCCCCTGCCAATGCTCCGGCCTTCACTTCCTCCACCGTGCGAACATCTAACAGAATTGCGTTTTGAGTGGCCTTGTATTTGGAATCAAAATCATTTGGGGATAGCAAAGCGTCAGTTTTTTTCTCGCTGCATGCGAATACGACCAGAAATATGAAAAGCTTTTTCATGAGGATTTAATTTTAACTCCTGCAAGGTACAAATAAGTCAAAGACCTCCTGGTAGGATTCTCCCCGTAGAATCATATGCAAAACAGACCCGATTCACCCTCTTAACCACTACAAAGTAGTACCTTTGACGCATGAATTCAGTACAGGATTTTATTGCCGAACAGCGAAGCACGCAAAAACAGATAATGTCTGTATTGCGCGGTTGGATCTTGGACCTTGGACCGCACACCACAGAGAAAATAAGTTATAGAGTCCCTTGCTTCTATTTTTATGGCTTGCTATGTCAGCTCAAGCCTACGGCAGACGGGGTAGATCTCAGTTTTACGCAGGGAGCTAGTTTGAGCCGCGATCACAAACTGGTGGAAAAAAAGGGACAAAAGAATGTTGGCACTATCCGATTCCATAGCCTGGCTGAACTGGAAGAGCGCGAAGAAGAATTGCGAGCCATTCTGAATGAAGCTGCCATTCAAAATCAGTATCTCTTTAATCAAAAAAAGAAAAAGAAGTGAGTGAAGAAATCGAGTTGATTGAAGACGATGAGGAAGGTCTCTTCGAGCATCACCGGATTGTTGCAGATGCCAGACAAAGTCTGCTGCGCATCGATAAATTTTTGATGGCCAGATTGCCCAACGTTACCCGAACAAAAATTCAGGACGGCATTCATGAGGGCTTTGTAAAAGTAAACGATACGGTGGTGAAGCCAAACTATAAAGTTCATCCTCACGATGTGCTCACAGTTTCATTTCCAGAACCACCGCGTGATACCGATGTGCTGCCCGAAAATATTCCACTCAATATTGTATTTGAAGACGAGTATCTGCTGGTGGTGAATAAACCAGCAGGCATGGTGGTGCACCCTGCTTATCAAAACTGGAGTGGCACACTTGTAAATGCACTCACCTATCACTTTCAGAACTTACCCCAGATGGCCGGTAATGATGGCCGGCCGGGACTCGTACATCGCATCGATAAAGATACCTCAGGCTTGTTGGTGATTGCCAAGACAGAAAAAGCCATGACTTCGCTTGCCAAACAGTTTTTTGATCATTCTATCGAGCGTACTTACCAGGCTATTGTATGGGGGGTGCCCGATCCGCCACAGGGAACCATTAACGTAAATGTGGGGCGTAGTTTAAAAGACCGAAGGGTTACAACGGCATTTCCTGAAGCCGACTTTGGCAGACATGCCATCACACATTATAAATTGTTACAAGACCTACGATACGTTTCGCTGATTGAGTGCAAACTCGAAACGGGTCGTACACACCAGATTCGTGCTCACATGAAATTCATTGGGCATCCTATTTTCAATGATGCTACCTATGGTGGCAACGAACCCTTGAAAGGAACTGTGTTTTCAAAATACAAACAGTTTGTCGACAACTGTTTTAAAATTATTCCCCGGCAGGCATTACATGCCAAAACACTTGGCTTCATTCATCCCGCAAGCGGAGAGCACATACAATTTGATTCAGAACTCCCTGCCGATTTTAAAGAAGTGATGGAGAAGTGGGAGAATTATGTGAAGTATAATTGACTCGCTGATCGCAATGAAAATCGAACATCTCGCTCTCTGGACCAAAGATCTTGAACGGATGAGGATATTCTACGAAAAGTATTTTCAGGCAACAACTGGAGAAAAATATCACAATCCAAAAAAGAATTTTGAATCTTACTTCTTGCAGTTTGAGGAGGGTGCACGACTTGAGCTGATGCGCAAATCAGAAATTTCATCCAGATCAAATGACGTTGATCAAGAGTATCTTGGATTAGCTCATTTTGCTATTGCCGTTGGGTCCAAAGAAAAAGTTAATTCTTTGACTGAACAATTACGTACCGATGGTTTTGAAATACTTGGTGAGCCACGCACCACGGGTGATGGCTATTATGAAAGTGTTGTGTTAGACCCGGAAGGCAACAGAATCGAAATTACAGTTTGAGTTTCGAAACTCACTCGTAACGCTGCAATAACAATTCAATAATCTAAAATTTTTAGGGGGACAGAATCCTATCAGGTGCGTGGGAGACACCTGTAATCCCATATGGTGAGGGAGATTAAACTGCCAGTCGCAGTTTCTTACTTTTCTCCTGGCGCAAAGCCTGTCGGATTTCTTTCATCGCTTCCTTCTTGAAAGCTTTGTGATCCGGTGTTCTTTCAGGCTGGTTGAGGACGCTCTTAATGTACGTGAGCACCTCTTCCATTTGCACCTTATCCATGGCATCCAGACTCTGAAGGATGGCCAGTTTAGGTGATTGTAACATACAATTAGTGGTTGTTGTTCAGTACAAATAACGTAAATTAATACCCTGAGGTTCAACAGGTAAGCACTCAATTAACCGAAAGTTGATCTGCCGGTAATATTCGAAGGAAAAACGGTTAAAAAACCGGATTAACCCAGCTTCTTTAGGGCGTCAACAAAGGTATCCAACTCTTTAGTGGTCGTGTAAAGATTAGGCGTAATGCGGCAACCGTGTACTCCTGCCCCATCAATAGCAACAGTATATATCTTATAATTTTTAAGCAATGTGTCCGCAAGCACCTGGGGCTTCATTCCTTTTACACCCACGTTACCTATACCGCAATGCCGGGCCGGATCGGCTGGGGTATTTACTTCAATATGCAGCAGGTTGCGCAACTTACTGGTCCAGTATGTTTGCAGATATCGCAGTCGGCTTTCTTTTCGATCGCGGCCAATCTTCAGATAAAAATCAATTGAATCGGCAATGGTGAGATCGGTGTGAACCGGATGCGTACCAATCTGGTTAAGCCAGCCAATGTCGTTTTGATCTGTTACTCCTGAAGCCAACAGTGGCCACACATGCGAAGCATTTCCTTTTTTAACATATAAAATTCCAGCCCCGAGCGGAACGCTTAACCATTTATGAAGACTGGCCCCATAGTAATCGCAATTTAAATCGCTGATGGAAAAATTAAGATGTGCGAAAGCGTGAGCGCCATCTACCAGCACTTCAACTCCTTTGCTATGCGCCATGTCACAGATTTTACGAACTGGTAATATCTGGCCCGTAATGTTGATCATGTGGCACACCATCAGTAAGCGTGTTTTGCTTGTAATTGCATTGGCATAAAGATTAACAATCTCGTCATCCGATGCCGGGTGGTTAGGAACGGAAATGATCTTGTTAACTATACCATGTTTTTTCTCCATTAGCTTAAACATGTTGAGCATAGAACCATAATCCTGTTCGGCCATCACGGCTTCATCCCCTTCCTTCCAATGTATGCCACCTATCACCAGGTCTAGCGACTCCGTAGTATTTCTTGTGATCACTAACTCTTCTGGTAAACAACCAGCCAGCTCCGCCAACTTAGCCGCCATCTTTTTCTTGTTGTCCCATTGCACCGTACGCATGTAGTAAGATCCTTGATAATTTACTTCACGGATATGCTCGATTTGTTTTTCAAGAATCTCCTGAGGCAGGAAGCAATAGTAGCCGTTCTCAAGGTTGATATAATCAGGTTTAAGTTTGTATCCTCCACGAATGGCTTCCCAGAAATCTTCATCCTTGGCCAATACTTCGGCAGGGATGTCGCTCGTTTGTTTACTAAGTGATTCCAGACTTTGCCACAGGGGCACTCCGGCTATCGGTAACATGCCTAAATTTTTAAGAAAAGATCGTTTGTCCATAGAGTAAGATTTCCTGATGACAAATCTAACCAACTATTGAATACAGAATTGAATTATGTGATGAACGAGACCTGGGCATGATTATGGACGTGTCCATACAATATAGTTTTGAGTAACATCTGTTTTTAATATCTTTAAATTCTTCCGTTTTAGCTTGGCCAGAAACCTTCAAACTTTTGAACTTCTTTTCAGGGATTTATTTAAACCCCTGTGCGGCTTTGCAATGAAGTATGTGAACGATCTGGATGAAGCCCGGAACCTGGTACATGAAGTATTCATTACCGTTTGGGAAAAATTTGAAAGCCTGCCCAGCGATACTAACTATCGAAGTTATCTTTATACAGCCGTAAGAAATCGTTGCCTCAATCACCTGCGGGACACGAAGAAACACCTAAGCATTGAGAAGGCTGAGTTTATCCGGGCTGAAGAAACCAGTTCGATGGAGACGGTTGAGTTGGAAAGAGAAATTGAACTGGCAATCAACTCTTTGCCGGAGAAATGCCGGATGGTGTTTGAATTTAGCCGGATGGAGGGATTAAAGTATGGAGAAATAGCCGAAAAAATGGGTATTTCAGTGAAAACTGTGGAAGCACAGATGTCGAAAGCACTTACTGTATTGAGGACGCATTTGAGCGAATTTCTATCCCTGATATTTATTATGCTGGGGCTATAAGGGTAAATGTATTTTTATGTGTTGTAAACGAAGAATAAGTGTGTGAATAAAGAGCAAAACCATATTGATGATCTGATCTCACGATCTTTAACAGGCGAAGCTACGGTTGAAGAGCAGCAGGAATTATCGACCTGGGTAGCATTGCAGGAGGAGAACAAAAAATATTATCAAAAAATCAAGCAAACTTTTGATTTGAGTGGTGAGTACTATTCCAAAAAGGAAAGTAAGGTGCCCAATCTGGATATTGATAAGGAATGGAATCATTTTTTGAATCAAATCGAAAAGAAAGAAACTTCCAATATCCGCTCTTTTACCCCAAACAAAAGTTCATATCCAATGTGGGCCCGGATGGCCGCAGCAGTTTTGCTGGTAGTGGCCTCGGGCTTTGTGATTAACTATTTTCTTTCGAGGGACAAACACATTCAATTCGAGACTGCCAATAATACCCTTGAAGTGACTTTGCCAGATGGCAGCCATGTGGCTCTAAATCATAACTCCAAATTAACCTTCACTGCAGATTATGGAACCCAAGCAAGAACAGTGAAATTGACAGGCGAAGGTTTCTTTGAAGTTGAACGGAATCCACAAAAGCCTTTTGTTATTGAAGTTAATGGAGCTACTGTAGAAGTTTTGGGCACTTCCTTTAATGTGCAGGGATATGATTCCCGTAAGGAACTGGAAGTTGTTGTAGAAACCGGAGTTGTTAAATTTTCAGTGCCTGGCGTGAATAAAGATGTTACCTTAAAGGCCGGTGACCGGGGTGTCTATCAAAAAGAAAAGAAGGACCTGTCAAGCAGAGAAAACAAAGACATCAATTTTCTATCGTGGAAAACCCGCAAGCTCGTGTTTGAAGAAAATGACTTACGCTCGGTGATTGAAACGCTGAATAACGTTTATCAGGCTAATATAAGCATTGCCACCGAAGTCCCCGACACCTGTGTTGTTACCGTAACCTTTGATCAACAAAGTCTGGAGGCTATCTTAAACGTGTTGAAAACAACCCTCAATCTCACATACACTATCAAAGACGGCCAAATCGAAATCACTCATGCGGGGTGTTGACAATCATTCTCAAGTAGACGATTAAGAGTTGACTCTTATGATACTACGCAGGCTTGCTTTTATTTGTATCTCGACATTAATTCTATTGACGGCTTCCCTTCGGGTTGGTGCTCAGAAAATTCCTGATAAGAAAATTACAATAGAGAGTAAGGATCTCTCGCTGGCCGAAGTGCTGGAACAAGTTTCTCAAAAAAGTGGCATTCGATTCTCTTATAATCCAAAAAGAATTCAAGCCGAGCGCAAAGTAAATTACCAGGCAATTGGAAAATCAGCATCAGAAATTTTAGCTGATCTGGCTGAACGATTTGATTTCCAGTATTCTTTTGTTGAGGATCAGGTGATTCTTAAACCAGCAAAGAAAAACGAGAAGTCAGCTGAGCAAGTGGTTACACTCAGTGGCTACATTAAAGATGTCGCCAGCGGAGAAGCCTTGATTGGTTCAACTATTTTCATTAAAGAACTACAAGTAGGTACGGTGAGTAATACCTATGGCTTTTTCTCCATTACTCTCCCGAAAGGGACCTACGAAGTAATCTCATCTTTCATAGGGTATAAACATTCAAGCAAAATTATTGACCTGCAAACTTCCATCATGGAAGATATTTTACTTACGGAGGAGCCTCCTGTACTGAACGAAATTATTATTACTGCTGCTCCAGATGAGGTAGTTGAAGAAATCCAGGTAAGCAAAACGAATGTCCAGCCCCGGGCCGTGGAAGAAAGGCCGGCTTTATTCGGTGAAATGGATGTTCTTAAGTCGCTGGAGTCTGTGCCGGGATTCAAACTTCATTCCGATGGATCGACTTTTTATTACGTGCGTGGCGGCCAACGCGATCAGAATCTTGTGCTTATTGACGATTCGCCTATCTATAATCCAAGTCACTTACTGGGTTTGTTTTCTACCATCATTCCTGATGCCGTTACCGACATTAACATTTATAAAGGTGATATGCCGGCTTCCCTGGGGGGTCGTTTGTCCTCTGTGCTTGACATACACACAAAAAAGGGGAATGACCAGCACACCCAGGTTTGGGGAAATGTAGGTTTGATTTCCACCAAGCTGGGTGTAGAAGGCCCTTTCAAAAAAGATGTAAGTTCATTTCTTGTTTCGGGCAGATTCTCGCGTTTGCAGTGGCTCGTGCAGCTGCAAGATGAGAACATTAAGAAATTCAGTTTCCACGACCTGACGGGAAAAATGAATTTCAAGTTAAGTGCAACAGACCGAATCTTCTTCTCATTCTACACGGGCAGCGATAATTATTTTTCCGGAAACAATGGAATTAACTGGGCAAACAATGCCGGAACCTTCCGATGGAATCATGTTATTACTGATCGTCTGTTTTTAAACACTACACTATCTGCCAGCGGGTACGATTATTTCGTTTATACTGACGTGTCCAAAAACCAACGCTGGAATTCACACATCTCAAATCTTAATATGAAAACGGACTTCAGTTATTTCATTAAACCACAAAGTGAACTAACCTTCGGTTTAGGATTAAATGTATACCGATTCAATCCCGGCAATCTTCAGACAGGATCATCCAATACGCAAGTGTCTAATGTGTCTGCACGAAACTCACTTGAATTTATTCTCTACGGAAATCACCAGGTCACCCTAAACAACAAATGGGGACTGAATTATGGATTACGCTTCTCCTCCTGGACAAACTCTGGTGAGGCTTTCGAATTTAAGTTTGATGACAACCATAATCCAATCGATACCCTCGTATTTGGAAAAGGGGATCCCTACATTACTTACGTAAATGCGGAACCAAGATTAACACTACAGTATTTGATTAATGAACATTCATCAATAAAAGCAAGCTATTCGCGAAATGTTCAAAACGTGCACTTGATCTCTAATTCCATTAGTCCATTTACATCTCTGGACGTCTGGCTGCCAAGTAGTTTTAATATTCAACCGCAACGATCCGATCAGCTTGCATTAGGTTATTATCATAAACTTGCACGATCGGGCATTTCACTGGTTGCCGAAACCTTCTATAAGAAAATGCACAATCAAATAGATTATGCTACTCATGCCGAAACATTATTGAATCCATTTCTGGAAAGTGAGCTTCGTTTTGGTGAAGCACATGCTTACGGAGTTGAATTTCAAGCTACCAAAAATGAAGGTCGCTTACGCGGAACAACAGGCTACTCGTACGCGCGGGCCAGGCGAATCTTTCCGGATCTGAATGATGGGAAAAGTTATAATGCATTTTCTGACCGGCCGCATCAAATTAATCTTACACTCTCGTACGATATAAATTTAAGGTGGATGATAGGAATGAACTGGAACTACTTTACTGGTGCGCCTTTCTCATCGCCTGTGAGTTTTTATAACTACAACGGGTTAGAGGTTCCTGTTTATGGCCAAAAAAATAATGATCGCTACCCAAACTATCACAGGCTGGATGCTTCGGCTACACTTAAATTGAATAAGAATGTAGAAAAGAAGTATCAACACAGTTTAACCTTCTCGGTTTACAATGTGTATGGAAGAAAGAACTCAGTGTTCATCAATTTTAACAAAACTGAAGTAAGCGAACGCGACTTTAAGATTCCTTCCAATCTATTAGTAAGCGATCGGACCATCTCACAATTTTATTTGTTTCAATTCACGCCCGCAGTTTCATACAACTTTAAATGGAAATGAAAATCCGAAACCTCCTGCTGATTTTCTTTTGTGTACTGGCTGCCTGCGAAGAGCGGCTTGATATCCCTTTGCTATCTGAAGACAAAGATTTACTGGCCGTGGAGGGAGTATTAACCAATGAAAACATTAGTCACACTATCACTCTCACGTTCCCATACAAGATGATGAATGGCAAAGCTGTTCCGGTTAGTGGCGCTGTCGTTCAGATTCTGGAAGGTAACTCAGCTACCTATACACTTACCGAAGCTCCTGCAGGATCAGGGCAATATGTGACACCCAAATTCAGAGCTGTATTTGGCACAACCTATACCTTGTGGATTCAATACCAGGGCAAGGAGTATTTTGCTCAGGATAGTTCAGTGCCTGTTGAACCACTCCCGGCTTTGGATTATTATAAAGTCAACGATCAATACTCCCTGGCCTTCAATGAGTCCGGACAAAACGCATCCTACATTGATCATCGTATTGACTGGACAACCACTGCAGATTGTTTGCCTGGAAATACCTGCGAAGGTCGAATTGTATTTTATGATTTGAAAACCATCGATGTGAACGAGATTTATAAACCGGGTAAAACAGATTTTCTTTTTCCGGTAAATTCCATAATCATCCGTAAGAAGTACTCGGTCAGTTCAGCCTATCGCACTTTCCTGCGCTCAATGTTATCGGAAACAGAATGGCGCGGTGGGCTATTTGATGTAGAACGGGCCAATGCCACAACCAATTTAAGCTCTGGCGCTATCGGCTTTTTTGCAGTCACTTCTGTAGTTTCCGATACCACCCTGGTAGTCGAAAAACCGTGAAATTGAGCTAATCTGCCTCTTTTGAAAAATCTTTGAATTGCGCATAAGGGTACCCTTCCCTTCCTGTGTTTTAGTAATTGAAAGGAAGTTCTAGACTTCCTGAAACTAAAACTGAAAACAAACAAAACTAAAAATTATGAAGACCTTAAAATTTATTTCAAGTCTATTCGCAGTTGGCCTGGTGTTCTCACTTGTACTTACTTCCTGTGAAAACAATGAATCGATTCAACCACAACAGGATTTATTACCGCAATCATTCAGTGTGGATATTCCAGCTTCCCTAAGTAACAAAAACAGCGTTACCAACGGAAGAATTAGTGGAAGAATAAAAGAAGATACTCTTCAGGGCAATGATATCTATCTTCATCTCAACACATTCATTGCTGTTGGCGAGGGCGCTTCTAAAATAGTGGAAGAATTTATTGACGGAATTAGGAAGTACAAAATCGATCGCATTCAATCGCTCACCTTTACCAGCGATGACGATAACCGTACAAAAAATCTCATCGTGCTTTCTGATGTTACCTTCGAAGATCAGGCCTGGGATTATCAACTTACCGTTACGGATGCCAACTCCGAAGGTGAGACCGATGGCGGCAAAGCGTTACAGATTTTCTGGAACAAGAATAAACTTGTAAAAGGCATAGCCATCATCAAACCTTATAACTGCGATCGCATTCAGAATGCAAATGCAAAAGATGCCGTTTTCCGGATTGATTATACAGAAGGTGGCGCTCTTGGTTATGATGCACAAATGGAAGTAACCATTGCAGGTTTACCATTAGAGAACCCGCTTGAAAATCCATACTCTGTAAGCACATTGAAAATGTTTGCCGGTAAGAAAGGGGATGTGGTAGATGTTTACGGAAACACCAATCATCCGAATGCTATTCTATTCTCAGGTAATGCAGGTTTCAACTGGGCGTTTGTCGCTTCTGGAAATGAAGTGAAGAACATTGGTGTAGCCGAAGTTGGATTGCCGCCAAGTATGTTGGATAAATCTGACCGTCAAACGCTGCTAAAAGAGTACTCTATCAAAAATGTTTTCACAAAAGAAATAACAGCCGTATGGCCGGGCATCGACCAGAATTTGCTAGCTGCCTACTTAACAAATACCTCGGCCCCTGGTTATTTTGATAGTAAGAAAGGATTTATCGCAGGTGGCGTATCGCCCGGTGCTAATTGGGATGTGCTAACTGGTCGATTGAATTCGCTAAGTCCTTACAATCCAAAAAGCACAAGCGAATTGGTTGTTACGTTCAAGTAATTAATTCTGAATCAGATTGCTCAAAACCTCTGGCGAAAGCCAGAGGTTTTTGTTTCTTTGCACTTCCAAATTTTAAAAGAATAGATTATGAGAGTTTTGATTCTTGGCATTTTTATTATGCTGGGCTTAGCGGTTCAGGCACAATCCAAAAAGGAACTGGCTGCCGAGGTTACTAAATTAAAAGCTGAAATAGCTGAATTGAAAAAACCAAAAGCAGCAAATCTAAATGATGAAGATAAAAAGGCAAGTTATGGTTTAGGGGTGCTGATAGCCTCCAATCTTAAAAATCAGGGTGGCGATTCAGTTGATCTGGAATCTCTCTATTTCGGAATTCAGGATGTTTTTAAAAAGAATAAGTTAATTATAGAAGAACAAGAGTGTTCAATGATTGTACAAGGATATATGCAACAAGCTATGGAAAAGAAAGTAACCAAAATGAAAGGAGAAGGGGAGGCTTTTCTGAATGCCAATAAGTCAAAAGAAGGTGTAAAAGTAACCGCCTCCGGGCTTCAGTATCAGGTGATCTCATCAGGAAACGGAAAAACTCCTACAGCTACTGATAACGTTACTGTTCATTATACCGGTAAGTTGGTTGACGGAACTGTATTTGATAGTTCAGTCGAGCGCAATGAACCCGCTACTTTTGGTGTTGGACAGGTAATTGCGGGTTGGACAGAAGCACTACAACTTATGCACGAAGGTGATAAGTGGTTATTGTTTATTCCGTATGAACTTGGTTATGGCGAACGCGGAGCTGGCGGTCAGATCCCTCCTTATTCAACTTTAATTTTTGAAGTGGAGTTAATCAAGGTAAACTAATCGGAAACAGAAGTTCAGATTACTCTGAAATTCTTACAACAGCTTTCCCTATTACTTTTCTGTCTATTAGATCTTGCAGCGCTTGCGGGGCTTGCTGCAGTGAATAGATTTTGTGAATGTGTTGATTTATTTTGCCTTCTTTAATCCACGCAACTAACTCAGCAAAATTTTGCACGCTTTGCTTGGGATCGCGTTCAGCAAAGCTGCCCCAAAAAACGCCTACAATAGAAGCTCCCTTCAGCAAGGCAAGATTAGCCGGAAAAGAAGGAATTTCTCCTGAAGTAAACCCAACAACCAGGTATCGACCTTTCCATGCAATAGATCGCAAAGCCGATTCAGCTAATGATCCTCCCACCGCATCATACACAACATCCACTCCTTTATCCTCGGTGATTTCTTTTATCCTTCTGCGCAAATCTTCCTTTGAATAATTAATCACATAGTCAGCACCTTTTTCTTTGCAAATACTCAATTTATCCTCTGTGGAGGCTGCCGCGATTACAGTAGCTCCCATTACCTTCCCCAATTCAACAGCAGCTAATCCAACTCCTCCGGCTGCGCCTAATACTAAAAGGGTTTCTCCATCTTTCAGCTGAGCTCGATCCTTCAATGCATGGTAGGAAGTTCCATATGTGTATAATGTGCATGCAGCGTGGATGAAGTCCAGCCCATCAGGCATGGGAAATACCCGTGAAGATTTGATGGCTACGTATTCCGCAAACCCACCCCATCCACTCAGCGCTACTACACGATCTCCCACCTTCAGGTGTTTTACATTTTCTCCAACAGCAGCGATAACCCCTGATACCTCACCGCCAGGCGAAAAAGGTAATGTTGGTTTGAATTGATATTTGTTTTGAATGATGAGGACATCAGGAAAATTAACGCCACACGCTTTCACTTGTATAAGAACGTCACTGGCATCAATAGATGGAACCTGTACATCAACAAATTGGAGTGAATCTGGAAGGCAGTGAACCTTGCATTGAATAGCTTTCATTCTTAAAGGAAAGATCCGAGTCTACTTTTTATTTTTTGAAAAGCTTTTTCAGGAGTCCCTTCTTTTCAGGTTGATTCTTCAGTTTATCGAGCGCAGTACGCAAGTGCATTAGAAAAACATCGTCTTTCAAAATATAGTGATCCACCTTCAACTTAGATATCTTTGATCGTAGGGCATCATCATTGGTTGCGGTAATATAAATGACAGGAATACTAGAATCTTTCTTTCGAATTTCCTTCAGATACTCAAGACCCGATTTAGGATCATTGAGGAATAAATGATCTAAGATAATCAGGAAGGGTTTGGTGGTGGCAAGGGCCGCAAGAGCATCCGTGCCTGTTTGAAACACCTGTGTTTGAAATTCCTCCATCTGATTAAAATGACTCTTCATGAATTTCAGGTAAACCGGATCGTCATCAATTATAAATACAAGTTTTTTCATAATGTAAATATTCAAATTTTACCGGTATCAAGAGAAAAAAGGACTCTTAAAAAAGCAACTGTGTACCTTTTAATTTAAATTTCCCTTATTAGACGATCGAGTGCGTTTTCTTATGAGGGTGCTCCCGATCAATTGATAGCCATGTTCGTTAAAATGGCTGATCCAGAACAGCCGTCTTTAAGACCAAATAAATCGTTAAGGAAGCGTGAAATTAAGCGTATATCATTTTTATCTCGAGCCTGATCTTACCTCTAATCCAATAAATACATTGAAAAATTATTTCGTGTATTTTATGAAAGTCAAGTATACTTATTGGTTGGCTAGTTTAAAGATGATGGGCAGAACCATGCGCTGCCGTACAGGTTTCCCCCGCTGCCTACCTGGATTCCAGGGTGGGGAATTTTGAATGATCCGAACTGCTTCTTCGTCACAGCCGGCACCGATTCCCTTAACTGCTTTTACTTCGGTGATCTTACCATCCTTGCCAATAACAAATTCAACAAACACTTTGCCCTCAACACGTAATCTACGCGCTTGAGACGGGTATTTGATCTGCTCAGCCATACTTTGATAAAATGCTGCCAACCCATCTTTAGGCGAAGCCGTAACTTCCACAATAGTAAAAATCTGCTCAGTTTCTTCTTCAACAATTTTAGGTTCTTCGATTACTTCAACCGCCTGAATTTTGGTGTCTTCCGTTACTTCAACGTCAAACACAAATTTTACCTCTTCCTCAATCTCTTGTTCATCGGGAACTTCTACCAGCTGGGGCTGCTGTACTATTACTTCAGGGGTTGGTGGGATTTCTGTAGCCGGAACATCCAACATTTCTTCAAATGTGTTTGTGTTGCGTGACACCAATTCCATTACAGGTTTATCATATTGTTTGTATTCAAAGGCCCCCAATACTATTATGAGGGTTATGAATAAACTGATACTGAAAAAAAAGACCTCTTTTTTGTCCAGATCAGCATGTTCGGTTTTTTTAATTTCCAGGGCCATATCGAACTGATTTATGTCTGAATTCTTAGTATAAGATTAGATTTCTTTACTGAAGAAATCCATGACATTGGTCAGGTCGCGGGTTGAGAGTTAGCAGGTCTTTTGTTGAGCCCGGCAAAAGCAATTCTAAAACTTAAAATATCATCAAGAGAAGGAAGGCGATTATAAGCAAAAGCGCCACCCATTTTACGGTAGAGGAGTATTCGGCAAATTCATAGCCACAAATTGGGCATGTTTTACATTTCTTATCAACCTGCATTGCACAGGAAGGGCATTCTTTGGTAATTGTTCCCTTTTTAGCCATTTAACCACTTTATAAAACGACCCCACAAACCGCGGGGTCTTTTATCAGGGTTTTGAGTGATGTGTAGTTCAACCGGTTCATCAACAATTCTAGCTGGTTTCGTGGGCTGTCCTACTTTCACTCTTTTCAGATAATGCTCTTTGCGCCTATCTTTCTCACGCTCTGCAACCTCCTTTTTTCTTTCCTCCGCTTCACGAGCCTCACGTTCGCGTTGCAGGGCAATTGGGTTTCTCCAGGATTGCTGAGACCCTTCACGATTTGATTTTGTCGAAACCTGTTTTCTGGTTTCTGGTTTTGGTCTTCTTTGCTCCTGGATTTCTGTTTTAGTTACTTCAGCAACTAGGTCTACCGCTGGTTTTTCTTTTTTCTTCGCTTCAGGTAGTTCTATTTTACCAAGAACCTTTAATCCCGATAGTTCTACTTTGGGGGCTTTGATCACTTCGGGTCTTTCCAGCTTTGTGTCGAGTTCACCCTCTACTTTTTCCACTTTAGGATCCTCTCTATCTGGCGAAGGCTCACTGATAATTAAAGGGGCAGTAACTATGTTTTCAACCTCCTCAGTTTTGATGTCTGCTGCTATTTCTTTTAATCGGTCGGGGGCAAAGTGTTGAACTATGCGCTCCACATGCTCATCATTGAGCTTGGCATTAGAGCCTTCCTCTAAATAAATCTGTTGGGTTGAGAGATAATCAACAATTTGTGACGGTCTTATTGCCAGCTTTCTGGCTAATTGTCCGAGCCTCATAGGGTATGGTTTCAATAAAGTCGCAAATATACTTTCTTCTGCCTACTCTTGAAAAACACCTCATTCCGGCTTTTGCCGCCACTTTTTCTTTTCGCCATGAAATTTCTTTTCCTTCAAACGCACTTGTTTGGCCGCTTTGCCAGGCTTGGTGGGGCGTCTCACTTTTTTAGGAGTAAAGGCTTTAGAAAGGAGTTGCTCCAGTTTCTGCATCACCGCTTCTTTGTTTTGCAACTGCGACCGTTTATCCTGAGAGGTGAGTAATAGAACTCCTTCTTTGGTTAGGCGAGTATGCAATTTCTTTAAAACTACTTCTCGTTTTTCCTCTGCAATGGAAGAGTGAACGACATCCCACTTCAACGTAACTTTTGAATTCACTTTATTCACATTTTGCCCTCCGGGTCCGCTGCTTCGGGAGGAAGCAAATTCCAATTCATAAATAATTTCTTCAATGCTGGGTGGGGCAATGTTCATGATTTTCTAAAGAACAATTAAAGATTTATAGTTCCTGATTTTACCGATAAGAATGTCTTTGCTAATAAGCAAAAAATAACGGAGATTGAATAAGGTAATTCAGCAGATAATGAAGAAATTCTCCTTCCTGCTGCTCATGGTGACTCTTACCATTGCAGTAAGCGCTAATTCCATTTTAATTCCGATGGATGACGCACAGCGTAATCATCTGAAAGCTTATGGAGTTGCCTATTTTGTATTGCAACAAGGTGCCCAGGTCGACTGGTTATTGAACTACCGGGGCGGAAGCTTTCTTATTGAATATTCACCTTCTGTTCAAAGTGAATGTACTGTACGCGGGATTTCCTTTGAACTAATCACCAGCGCTAAAACGAATTCTATTCTGCAGGAAATTTCCCATCCGGAAGTAAACATGAATGTAGTACGACTGGAATCGGCTCCAAAAATAGCTGTGTACTCTCCCAAAAATGAATTGATCTCGGATGATACTGATGCGGTTATTTTAGTTCTCGATTATGCCGAGATCCCATATACCATTCTTTATGATGAGGAAGTACTGAAAGATGATTTAGTAAAGTATGACTGGTTGCACTTGCATCATGAGGATTTTACTGGCCAGCATGGCCGTTTCTTGAGAAGGGAATCCTCTATCATTCAAGCGAAAATTCAGGAGGCAACTGCATCCAGGCTGGGTTATGCCTCGGTAACAGAAATGAAACTTGCCGTTGCCAAAAAGATAAAAGGATTTGGTGCTGGTGGCGGATATCTATTTGCTATGTGCTCAGGGGCTGAGACCTTTGATATTGCCCTGGCAGCGGAGGGCTCAGGAATTTCCTTTGCTGATTTTACCGGAGAAGATGATGGCGCAGGCCTTGATTTTTCTAAAACACTTGCCTTTGAGAATTTTGTTTTGGAGCCGGCAACCAGTCGCAGATTTTCAACTATCAACACCGGTCGGCCAGATTTTTTCCAGCCCAGTAATGATTATTTTCAATTGTTTGATTTTTCTGCCAAGTGGGATATTGTCCCCTCGATGCTTACGCAAAATCATGAATATGTAATTAAAGAGTTTAGCGGACAAACTACTTCTTTTAGTGCCGCGGTAGTTAAACCTGAGGCGCTTGTGTTGGGAGAAAATCGTAAGGCCGATAATGTCAGATACATTTATGGAGAACTGGGTCGTGGCCATTGGACTTATTACAGCGGCCACGATCCTGAAGGTATGCCAGGCTGGCGCAGAATGAACACTGATCTTTCCATGCACCCGCACTCGCCCGGGTACAGGTTAATTCTAAACAATGTACTTTTTCCATCCGCTAAAAAGAAGAAACAGAAAACATGAAGACTTTTGGTTGGATCACCTTTGCTTTTTTTGCAATCAGTGTAGGACTTTACCCGATCATCTACATACTTATTAATGCAAACTTTGGATTGCTAAATTCTAAACCTGCTGAGCTTCTTGAAAGTGGTCTATGGAATTGGGCATTTTATCAGCATATATTTTTAGGAGGTATTGCCTTGCTAACGGGGTGGTCACAATTCAATACTCTGTTCAGAGCTCGAAATTTATCAATGCATCGTCTGCTTGGAAAAATCTATGTAGTTGTCTGTATCCTCAGCGGTGGCGCAGGGTTTTACCTGGCATTTTATGCGACAGGGGGATGGGTTGCAAGTCTGGGATTTGGTGGCTTGGCCGTAGCGTGGTTGTTTACGACTTCAAACGCTTTTCTCTCCATTCGCAACAAAGAAATTGATAAGCATCAACAATGGATGATTCGAAGTTATGCGCTCACCTTTGCAGCCGTTACATTGCGAATCTACCTGCCGCTTTCGCAGATTGCCCAGGTTGAGTTTATTGATGCGTATCGCATCATTGCCTGGCTTTGTTGGGTTCCGAACTTATTGGTAGCTGAATGGATAATAAATAATCTAAAACATTCCGTCTCAGCAGAGGCGAGTTGATTATTTTCTCATTGCCATAAACGTCCATAGCGCACCAGCCGCATCGGCAAGACCAAATGCAATTAACGTAGCCGGAGCCCATCCGATTAAAACAAAAACAACAAACCAGCCAAGGATTGAAGCTCTCGTATAGACCGTCAAGGTATAAAACAAGGCACTATTTGTTGGGGCCATAAAAATATAATACAGACCAATGTTAAATACAAGAACCCCTATTACACGAATCCATACTTCATTGGTTTCTGGAAGTTGAAACGTAGAAAGCAACGTATTAGGAAAGCTTGTTAAGGTAATACCTAATATCATCAGGTAAAAACCAAAGTAGTAAACTGATTTGCCAGCGGATGTCATAGAGTCAGGTTTTTGGGGTTTAAAGTAAGGTAAAAAACTTATCTGATAATTCAATCTATAGAACAGACTATGTGTTTACATAGTGTGTATCAAGATTACCCCTTCATCCATTCGTACACCTGATAATGCTCGCCATTCATGCCCAGTTTTTCATACACTCGTTGTGCTGGCTGGTTGGTTTTATCAACATATAAACGAATGCCACGGTAGCCAGATTCTGGCGAGATCAATTGTTGGATATACTCATATAACTTTTTATACACGCCTTGCCCTCTGTAGTCAGACATAATGTACACTGATTGAATCCAGATTACTGTACCACATCGCCAATCGCTCCATTCATAGGTAGTCATTAAACTTCCAATCA
>DAOOCD010000052.1:0-6468 GCA_035408225.1 Cyclobacteriaceae bacterium
CCCTCATCGAGGTGGGCATCCTCTTCTTCTTCACTAAGAAGCTTCATAGGCTTACCACTTTTCGGAGAAATTCTGGGTTGGTAGCGAAGCACTTTTAATCTTCTTTCGATAAAGAAGGGGTAGTAAAACTTAAGCAGGTTTTGAATGATCATGGCTACCAAAATACCCATCATAGTAGTGGTGAATATTCGTACAAACACCCAAAGGGTAGTAAGTTCCACCACATTGGCATTGACAAAGAAACACCCGCCTAGAATCAAAATAATGGTTGCAATCCACAGCGCTTTGATTTCATGCCGGTTGATGAAATCATATTTATTTTTGCTGCCCCCAGTCGAATTTAATTTCACGATATAACCAAGGACTACCAAAATGCCAATTGCCCAGCATACTAATGCAAGGTTTAGCGCCAGATTGTTCCATGCGTCATACTTGTGTGGATCGATTTCTTCCATGTGCGTATATATTTTTGGGTTTATTCAGCTTTATAGATATGGTTAATCTTCTATTGGTAACTGCTTTGGTAATATTATTCTTAGCATCCAAATATATGCAATAAAGCACAATTTAAGATGGAATAGGGGAATTTTCAAAATAACCAGAATCCAGAAAAAGAGGTGTTAGGTGTCTTGCGCTTGTGTCTTTAGTTCAATCTTTTTCTATCCTCCTAAAAATGGTACTATTTGCTTGATTTTCGCGGTTTTCAAGCACCCAGACAATTAATAAAACAGTCGTTCGCCTGCTTTCCAAAGAAGAGATAGACTGGGCTAAGATTTGTAATTGGAGGCAGATACGAGCATCGACTCTACCGAACGAATTAATCCGTCAGTATCAAATCCACATTCCTTATGAAGTTCAGCTTGTTCTCCATGTTCAACAATGTGGTCAGGAATGCCGAGTCTCCTAACCTCAGCATAATAATTATGATCGGCCATAAATTCCAGCACAGCGCTACCAATTCCACCTTGAATGCAGCCATCCTCTACGGTTATTATTTTTTTGAAGGTTGCAAATACTTCGTGCAACAATTCTTCATCCAGGGGTTTGGCAAAGCGTAGATCGTAATGGGCAGGATTGATACCTTTCTTAGCGAGTTTTGCACAAGCTTCAACTGCATAATTACCAATATGACCAAAGGTTAGAATTGCTAATTCTTCACCATCCTTGATTTTTCGGCCTTTACCAATTTCGATCTCCTCAAAAGGAGTGCGCCAGTCTGGCATTACCCCTTGACCACGTGGATAACGAATTGAAAAAGCTTGCTCCTTCCTTGGCAATTGAGCTGTATACATTAAGTTTCGCAATTCCCGCTCATTCATGGGAGCCGATACAATCATATTAGGTATACACCTGAAAAAAGCAATGTCGTAAGCACCATGATGGGTAGGTCCATCGGCACCCGCAAAGCCAGCGCGATCTAAACAAAAATTAACCGGGAGATTCTGTATGCACACATCGTGAATTACCTGATCGTAAGCCCGCTGCATGAACGAACTATAGATATTACAGAACGGCACCAACCCTTGCGTAGCCAGGCCAGCGGAAAAAGTCACAGCATGCTGTTCTGCTATCCCCACATCAATGGCACGATGAGGCATTTCCTTCATCATAATATTCATGGATGAGCCTGAAGGCATGGCTGGAGTAATACCCATGATCTTATCATTTTTTCGAGCCAACTCAACGAGCGTATGACCAAATACATCCTGGTATTTAGGTGCCTGGGGGGTCTCAAATACCTTTTTGTGAATTTCTCCAGAGATTTTATCAAACGTGCCGGGTGCATGCCAGGTTGTAGCATTCCCCTTTTCGGCCGGGCCGTATCCTTTTCCTTTAACTGTAACGCAATGCAGAATTTTAGGACCCTTAATATCTTTTAAGTCCTTCAATACGGCTACCAAATGATCTACATCATGGCCGTCCACAGGGCCAAAGTACCTGAGGTTAAGTGACTCAAATAGGTTACTCTGACTGAGCAAAGTTGCCTTTATTCCATTCTCTACTTTAGATACAATTTCCTGAGCGTTCTTTCCAAAGTGAGAAAGTTTACCCAACAAATTCCACACATCGTCTTTAAGTCGATTGTAGGTTTTAGAAGTAGTAATATCCGTGAGATAGTCTTTTAATGCGCCAACGTTAGGATCAATTGACATGCAATTGTCATTAAGGATAATCAGCAGATTCGTATCTGAAACTCCAGCGTGATTCAAAGCCTCGAACGCCATGCCACCCGTTAAGGCACCATCACCAATCACGGCAATGTGCTGCTTGTCTTCAATTCCAAGATACTTGGAGGCAGCTGCCATCCCCAAGGCAGCCGAGACAGAAGTTGACGAGTGACCAACGCCAAATGTATCATATTCGCTTTCGTTCCTTTTGGGAAACCCTGAAATACCATTATACATTCTATTCGTATGGAAGGACTCTCTGCGACCTGTCAGAATTTTATGACCATAGGCCTGATGGCCCACATCCCATACTAGTTGATCAGTAGGTGTATTGAATACATAGTGAAGGGCTACCGTTAATTCTACTACACCCAGGCTAGCTCCAAAATGGCCTCCATAAACCGAAACATTATCAATAATAAAATGCCTGAGTTCATCACATAATTGAACGAGTTGAACCTGATCCAACTTTTTCAAATCCTGAGGATTATTAATCTGAGCCAGTAACTTCCCGGGCGTAATAAGCATTGACCTTTTGATTTCCTGAGCGATAATCCTTAAACAGCCATAAAAGGTAACTGTTTCAAGCTTAGTTCAAAGATTTCTCATCCCAAAAATAAGGAATTACTGCGGGTTGAGCACTCCTTCTTACTTTCCTGAAAATATCGCCCGAAAATCATCAATTCCTGACTATTTTTGCCATCCCTAAGTTTTGATATGGAGCAAGAATCGTTTGAAATTAAATTACCCCTTTTTGAAGGCCCATTTGATCTACTTCTATTTTTCATTGAGCGTGATGAACTAGAGATAAATGATATTCCAATCTCGAAAATCACAAACGACTTTCTTGAATACATCCGAAGCCTGGAAACGCTCAATGTAGAAGTTGCAAGCGAATTCATTCTGGTGGCCGCTACGCTCATGCGGATCAAATCGAAAATGCTGCTTCCCCGCCCTCAATTAGATGAACAAGGCAATGAAATTGACCCCCGTGAAGAGCTTGTAAAACATTTACTGGAGTACAAAAAGTACAAATCTGTTGTAGAACAGTTCCACAAGATGGAAGAAACGGAACTGCTTAAGGAAAAGCGCGGCAACCTGATGAAGGAACTTAAGGCCCTGGCAGAAAGCACTAATGTTGAAGCGGAGCTCCAGGATGTAGATCTTTTCAAGCTTTTAACTGTATTTGAAAAAGTACTTAAGCGACAGGAAGAAGAGAAAAACCGGCCGGTGCACCAGGTCATTCAATATCCATATACAATTGAGGGTCAAAAAGAGTACATTCTTAATGAAGTTACCATAAAGCCCAGAATTGCCTTCACTGAACTATTCGAAAACGTACCCTCGAGAATAGCGCTGATTTTTAATTTTCTTGCCATTCTTGAAATGTTGGCCAATGGCCTTTTAAACATTCAGGTAGGAGAAGGATATAATAACTTTTGGGTAATGAGACCTGAGGCTGTTGAAACACCAAATTAGAATTCAAATTTCTACCCAGATCCCGTTGGGTTCAATTTTTCAGAGTCTCCATTTAAACGATTTCTCATCGATGGCGCGCATCGTGCAAAGGATCCCATCGAGGTGATCGTATTCATGTTGCAGCAATTCAGACAAATCATTCTGCATCTTCCATTCACGCTGTTGCCAGGTTTCATCTTGATACTTAATCGTTAACTCCCTGTGTCTTCTAACTTTAACAAGTAGGTTGGGAAAACACATGCAGTCATCCCAAACCTCAAACATTTCCTCACTCAGAAAAGTAAATTCCGGATTGATAAAGACAACCGGTCTGTCAATGTTCATGTAAATCACGCGCTTCATAATGCCCAATTGCGGAGCAGCAATAGCTCTTCCAAAATGATATTTCGCACGGATTTCTTCCATCACGTTATGCAGGTCTGCTACCCATTCAGAAACACGTGGAAGTTCCGATTTCTGAACTGGTTCCGAAACCTGATAAAGCAATGGGTTGCCTAATAAAAGTAAGTCTTCTAGTCGTTTCATGATTTGTCTTCGCTTTCGCTAAATTAAGACTCTGAAATGATTATTATGAATACACATACTATCCCGCGCAGAGATTTCATCTCCACAGTAAGTACCGCAGCAGCCTCAATTTTAATGCTGCCACTTACTTCTCTTAAAGCAGAACAAAAAAAGAAGAGAGTGGCTATCGTAGGTACAGGAATCCGGGCTTTGGATATGTGGTCAAAAGATGTACTGAAAACATATCCTGATCTCGTAGAGTTTGTGGGCTTGTGCGATATCAACCCGGGCCGGGTAGCCTACTTCAAAAGCGCTACCGGGTTTACGTGCCCAAAGTATACTGATTTTGAAAAGATGATGCAGGAAGTAAAACCCGATACACTTATTGTTACTACCGTAGATGCCACACATCATGAATTTATCATTCGGGGTATGGAGTTGGGTGCTGATATTATTACTGAAAAACCTCTTACTACGGACGAACAAAAGTGTGAAGCTATATTAGAAGCCGAGAAGAAGACTGGCAAAAAAATAACCGTTACGTTTAATTATCGGTACTCTCCGCATCGTGCAAAAATCTATGAATTATTACGCAGCGGCACCATCGGTGAACTTACTTCTGTAGATTTTCATTGGTACCTTGATACAAGCCATGGAGCTGACTACTTCAGGCGATGGCACCGACTTCGTGAGAAAAGTGGTACACTGTGGGTTCATAAAGCCACTCACCATTTTGATTTGCTTAACTGGTGGATTGAATCCGATCCTGCGCAGGTATATGCAACAGGTTCGCTTGATTTTTATGGGAAAAATAATTCATTCAGGCATACGAACTGCAGGCCGTGTCCTCACAAAAACTCGTGTCCGTTTTATTTTGACATCAGTACGAATCGTTTGCTGACAGAACTCTATGCAAATCAGGAAAAGCATGATGGGTACTTGCGCGATGGGTGTGTTTGGAAAGAAGACATCAACATCTACGATAAGATGGCGGCCACTATTAAGTATGAAAACGGTGTACAGGTAAGTTATTCACTTACTGCGTATTCACCCTACGAAGGCTACCGTATCGCCTTCAATGGAACAAAAGGTCGAATGGATGTCTGGATAGAGGAAAGTAATCCAATAGAAGAGAAAAACTATGATGAGATTGTAGTGTCACACAATTTTGGCACCAGGGAATTTATACGAGTACCCCATAGCCAGAGCGGTCATGGAGGCGGAGATCGTTTATTAAAAGACAGTGTGTTTGGTGTAGCCATTTCAGATCCTTTGCATCAGGCGGCTAGTGTACGTGATGGAGCCCTATCTATTTTAGTTGGTATTGCCGCCAGAAAAAGCTGTGAAACTGGTCAGCCAATAAAAATAGCTGACCTCACTAGCATTAAGCCAGGAAAGAAAAGGCAATTTGTAAACGGATAACTATAAAGGAAACTTCCCTGGATTTTTAATTATCCAACAATCCGCCTGTTAGTCTTACCAAATCAACCCGACTGGAAATATTAGCATATATGGCGAGATAATTTTCGAGTGCCGCTCGCTGATAATTGTCCTGCACAATACGTAAGTCAATGGCACTGAGTGCACCATTTTTATAGCGTTCATTACCTAATTGCAGGTTTAGTTCTGCTGCCTGCAATCGTACTTGTGCAATTTGCACCAGCTGCCTGCGCAGGTTGTATAAATCAAAGCTGGCCAGTAAATCGTTTTCAAGCGATAACTTAAGCTGATCAGTGGAAAGTTGAGCAATCCTTTCCTGTATTTGCGAATTTTCAACCGCGCGCCTGATCTGACCACCATTGAATAACGTGAAGCGCAATCCGAAATTTGCATAAACGCCATAACTATTACCTGTTATCGTTTGTGGTGTTAATGCAGTTTCATTCACCGTATTATACACAGGGAGATTAGCGTCCCGATTGACATAACCCACGGTATTTTCAATCGTATTGCCGGTGTTAGATCGGAAATTGGCATTCAACTTATCCAAACTTCCATTAACTCCTGTATTTAATAGAATGGTTGGCGAATAGTTTGATTCGGCAATGCGCGTTGAATTACGAAAGAGTTCCTGGCTGATGTATTGATTTTTCAGGTTGGTGTTTGAGCTAAGCATTTTATCACGCAGGTCTTCATACCGATATACTTCGTTCTCGAAAGGGATTCCTTCTGTGAACAAATAGGTCTTATTGATATTTTCATTCAGCAACAAATTGAGATCACGGAGGGTGTTTTTAAGAAAAATTTCTTGCTGCAATACACTGGCCGAGTCCGTCAAATAATTGTTTTGCTCCTGCAGCACATCAAAAGTAATAGC
>DAOOCD010000052.1:6478-18971 GCA_035408225.1 Cyclobacteriaceae bacterium
GCGCCTCCCAATTCTTTACGAAGCTTCACGTAGTCATAACGCTCCTTTGAAAATTGTTTATTCGTAATGAGTACCTGCAACTGCTCTCTTTGCAACAGTACGCTATAATAACCAAGGATAATTCCTTGCACCGTGTTCTCCATTAAAAACCGCGCATTACCGTTGCTTAACTCTTCCAACTTATCCAATCGTTGCTTGGAAAGGCGCACGAAGAACCCATCAAACAAGGTGAACTGAACATCTAACTGACCAGTCAGGTTATCAGAAATACTTTTACCTGGCACAGCAAAGGGGTTAGCTGGTTTGCGTTGGGTAATATTATTTGGCTGATTTCCTATCAGGTTTATTGTTGGCAGCATGCCTGCCTGACCCCAGTTATTATTGTTCTTTGCTATATCAACATTCAACCTGCCGATCTGCACATCAAAGTTATTCTGCAATCCAATCTGAATAGCCTTGGCGAGGCTTAACGTATCTTGTGCATTGACTGTTGAAACACTAAAAACAAAAATGAAGAATGAGAAAAAACGATTCATAGATACTATAAAATTGAACTTAATGGGTGGACACGTTGGCATCCTTGCTGCTGACATAAGAGTAAATAGCCGGGATTACATAAAGCGTAAGCACGGTAGCAAACGCCATCCCTCCAATAACCGCAATACCCATAGAAACGCGACTCTCAGAGCCAGCCCCTAGCGCCAGAGCGATTGGTAAAATGCCAAGTATAGTTGAAAGACTAGTCATAAGAATCGGGCGGAAGCGCGACTCCGCTGCATCTGTAACCGCTTCTAATAATTTCTTGCCTTGTTCTTTGCGCTGATTGGCAAATTCCACAATCAAAATTCCATTTTTTGTTACCAGTCCAATCAGCATGATGATACCGATCTGGCTGAAAATATTCAACGTCTGATTGAAGTACCACAAGGATATTAATGCACCGGCTAATGCCAAAGGTACTGTAAACATGATGATCAACGGATCTTTAAAACTTTCAAACTGACCAGCCAGAATCAAATAGATGATTGCTAATGCAATTAAAAAAGCGACATAAATACTGGAGGAACTCTCTGAAAATTCGCGTGAAGCTCCATCCAAACTGGTTGTATAAGATTCATCCAATACTTCATCAGCTATTCTTTCCATCTCTTTAATGCCTTCACCCAATGCAACTCCGTTGGCAAGTTGTGCGCTTACCTTGGCTGATGAATAACGGTTGAAGCGATATAACTGTGGCGGACTACTCAGTTCTTCAAACGTAACCAGGTTATCCATTTGAATTAATTCTCCTCTCTTATTTTTTACGTAAAGGGTTTTCAAATCCAGTGGCTCATTGCGATCGGCCCTTTCTACCTGCCCTATAATTTGATACTGTTTTCCATCCATAATAAAATTACCAAAGCGTGACCCGCTAAGGCCCAGCTGCAACGTTTGAGCGATATCAATCACGTTAACTCCAAGATTGCGGGCTTTATCACGATCAATCGTGATATTTATTTCAGGCTTGTTAAATTTTAAATCAAGATCAACAAAAGCAAATTTCGGACTTGCATTTGCCTTAGCCATAAAATCAGGCAATACTTTCTTGAGTTTCTCTATTTCACCCGCCTGGATAACAAACTGAAGTGGAAAACCGCCTCTTCGATCACCAATTGTTTGTGCTTGTGTAATGAATGTTCTGACACCTGAATACTTCCTTGCCTTACCAGTTATATCATCAACAATTTGCTGCTGAGTGCGATCGCGGTCTTTAGGGTCTTTAAGAATTACTCTAACAAACCCTGAATTAACTCCGGAACCACCAAAGCCAGGAGCTGTTACGCTTACCATACCGGCTCGTTCTGGAACTTCGTCACTGATAAAATCCGTGAGCTCCTGTACATACTTGTCCATGTATTCAAAAGTAGCTCCTTCCTGGGCCTGAGCCTGAAAGCGGAATTCACTCCGATCTTCCATAGGAGCAAGTTCGGATGGTACGGTTGTGCCCAAATAATAGATGAGCCCTCCCGAAAAAGCGATAATAACAAAGGCTAACCATCTACGCTTCATGAATCCCTGCAGCGAGGAAGCATATGCAGCGGTAAGTGAATTGAAGAAAGGTTCAGTTACTCTATATAGCCATGGCTGTACAGCTCTTCGCTTTAAAATCTTAGCGCTCATCATAGGCGTGAGCGTTAACGACACAAAGGCCGATATGGCAACGGAACTAGCAACCACTAGTCCAAACTCCCGGAACAATCTTCCTGTAAGTCCTTGCAAGAAAATTACCGGAAGGAACACGGCAACCACAGAAACTGTGGTTGAAATAACTGCAAAATAAATTTCGGTCGACCCCTTCTTGGCAGCCTCTTGAGGGTCTTCGCCTTCTTCAATCTTTACGTAAATATTTTCCAACACCACAATAGCATCGTCAACCACAAGACCAATGGCGAGTACAATACCCAACAAGGTGAGCACATTGATTGTGAAGCCAAGCAGATACATGACAAAGAAGGCTCCAATCAACGAGATGGGAATGGTGGCAATTGGAATAACCGTTGTACGCCAATCGCGCAGGAATAAAAAGATAATTGCCAGCACAAGACAGAATGCGATTAATATGGTCTCCTCCACTTCTGAAATGGATGCCCGAATGTAATCCGTAGAGTCAAAACTCATCTGATAAGTTACATCTGGCGGAAGGTCGCGCTGTATTTGGGCCAGTTTCACTTTTAGTCTTTCTGATATATCAATGTTATTGGCGCCTGGTTGCGCTACAATAGCAATAGCACATCCGGGCACACCATCTCTCCGGAGAATTGTGCGATCGTTTTCAGCCCCCAACTTGGCGTATCCCACATCGCTAAAACGAACAATATTGTCACCATCTTCTTTAATGATAAGGTTGTTGAAATCATCTTCTGATGTTAACCGGCCCATCGTACGAACGGTGAGTTCTGTGGTTTGTCCTTCCACCCGTCCAGAAGGGAGTTCAACGTTTTCACGATTTACAGCTTGAAGTACATCAGAAGGAGCCAACTTGAGCGAAGCAAGTTTGATGGGATCCATCCATAAACGCATAGAGTATCTGCGTTGCCCCCAAATACCCACCGAACTTACACCAGGAATAGTTTGAAGTCGTTCTTTAAAATATAATTCGGCAATGCGAGAAACTTCCAGCAGGTCTCTTTTATCACTGGTAAGCGTTAAGAAAATAATCGGGCTTGAGTCTGCATCCGCTTTTTCAACGCGTGGCGGATCTACATCGGGTGGCAGACGATTGAGTGCTCCGGATACTTTGTCGCGCACGTCATTAGCGGCCGTTTCAAGATCTACGCCTAATTCAAATTCTACGGTGATGTTACTTCTTCCTTCCCGGCTTACGGACGTGATTGTGCGTACCCCCGGCACACCATTCACTGCCTCTTCCAGGGGTTCTGTAATCTGTGATTCGATGACATCAGAGTTCGCCCCCACATAAGATGTTGACACGGTAACAACCGGAGGATCAACACTCGGAAATTCGCGAACGCCTAAAAAAGAAAAACCAATAATGCCAAACAAAATAATAACTAAAGACATTACTATAGCCAGAACGGGTCTGTTAATACTGGTTATTGATAAACTTGCCATGGCTCTATTATTTAATCCTTAATTAACAATCAATCTAATTTCGAAATCTGAACATCCATTCCGTGCTTTAATTGTAAGATGCCCGTAGTAAGTAAGGTGTCATTGGCCTTCAATCCTGACAAAACTTCTAACGAATTGGCTGTGCGGATACCGGTTTCTATGAAAACTTCTTTTGCCTTTCCGTTTTCAAGAATAAAAACTTTTTTGCCCGCTTGTTCCGGGATAACCGCTTCGGTGGGAACCAATATGGCATTGCTGGTAGATTCCAGGATTACCTCCACTTTAACAAACTGACCGGGCAATAAGTTACCACGCCTGTTCTCAGCCATGGCTCTTATCTTCAGGGTACGCGTATCGGGATCAATGCGGGGTTCAATTGCATAGACCTGGCCTTCGTAGAGCTGCAGATCACTCTCAATAGTAAACCGAATTTTCTTTCCGGGTGCCACCTGGGCGCTGTAGCGGCCCGGTACAGCAAATTCTATTTTTGCTGGAGAGATGTTATAAAGGGTGGTTATCACTGTGCTGGGTGAAATGTATGCGCCCTCACTTACAAAACGTAATCCAATCACACCATCAAAAGGCGCTTGTATTTTGGTTTTGGCAAGTTGCGTTTCAAGCAGACGGATATCCGCCACGGTGGTATTTAGCCGGTTCAATGCATTATCATACTCCTCCTGACTAATCGCATCTTTTTCCAAAAGTTTACGCTGTCGAAATTCGTTATCCTCATTCAGCTTTTGGTTGTATTTCTGTTTCTCCAACTGAGCAGCAATTTCATCATCATTCATTTGGACTAAAACATCGCCTTTGTGTACAGGCTTTCCTTCACGAAAAAGAATTGAAATGATTTTGCCGGATACTTCGCTTTTCAACTCCAAAGACTCATTAGGTAGCACTGAACCTGTTACATTAAGCTTATTATCCAAGGGTGCTGTTTTAATGATTAAGGCATCCACAGACAGTTTACCCCCGCGACCACCCTGGGCTTGTCCACCAGGTACCGGCTGGCTCTCGCCCTTACCTTTAAATAAATTTAGTTTAGGCAATGCTATTAAGAATATGACGACCGCTACAACAGCAGCGGTAATGAGTGACTTTTTCATTGATTAGTAGAGAGTATATGAATTGATAGAAACGTTATTTAGTTCATTGAGTTAAACCGCTTGTGTAAATCCACTACCTGTGGCACAATCAGTTCGCTTTCATTATTACGGATTATAAAATTTGCTTTTGCTTCTTTTTCTTCTTCTGATATCTGGTTTTGGATGATCTTCTCAACATCTTCTTTGGTGCGATGATTATCTCTTGCTAAAACTCTCTCAATCCGAATCTCTTTTGGTGCTGTTACCACAATAATTTTATCCAGCTCCTTGTACGATCCTGACTCAAACAACAACGCTGCCTCCTTCAACACGTACTTATTTTCTTCGTGTTCTTCCACCCACTGCTTATAATCAACGGCAATCCTCGGATGAACCAAGGCATTTAATTGTTTTAGCTTGTCTTGCTTAGAAAAAACCGTGGCACTTAAAAACTCTCGATTTAGCCCACCCTTGACATCATAAGACAATGATCCGAATTCTTTTTTGATCTGATCGATCAATATTCCGTCAGTGGTCATTAAATTTTTCGCTCGGCTATCGGCATCGTATGCAGGAACTCCCAAGACGCCAAAGATTTTACAGACCAGGCTTTTTCCTGAACCAATGCCACCCGTTATTCCAATTTGTATAGGTTTTTGCATAGTTTGATTAAAGTTGCCGTAGCCTGCATTTGCTTAGACAATCCTTCCGATACTTTTATTCCTGAACCTTACCCGTTTCTTTAGTAGAACCTCACGATCAGCGAATCAAGCGAAATAATTTCTGCATATTCAGGTAACCCTATAATCTGAGGATAAATGCTATATGTGCCTTTTGATTTATTCTTCATATCAAGTAATGCACTGATCGTACTTTGACTTAAATGAAAGTCGTTGCTCTGCGCTTTTGGAATTTGTACGGTAAGATTCACACTATCGATATAAGTGGATTTCACCGAAACGGGCATATTAGTTACTCTGACCAGAATCTTCGTTTCCACTACTTCAACCGGACCTACTTCAAACGAAACTGAAGTTACTGGTGGATTTCTTCTTAAAGCTTCGCTATTGGGAATAACAATCTCCACCTCCTCATGGAACGATTCATCCACAACACGAGCCGTAAGCTGAATAACTATTGAATCCGCTATCGTATGAAGCAGGCTTTTGGGTCCTTCTAATATAACTGAATCCGGAAAAATTACTACCGGACTAATTCGTCCAAACCCCTTACGAAATGATACTTTGGTTAGATCAGGTTTAAGTTTGAATGTATGAGAATCTTTATCATCTAGTCGAATACGCAGTGTATCATTAAGTATGTAATTGATCTGTAGTCCATTCAATTGGTTGCTTAATAGAGGCGCCAAGGTACTACCTACAATCTTCTTTACTTCGGTAGGCCTATCCAGAGGAATAACTAATTCAGGCAAACGAAAACCAAGGCTTTTCCTAAACAAGTCCCATCCATTGCCTGAAACATTTACATAAATGTCATGAGGTAGGCTCTCAATTGGCACATACCTGTCCTGATTATAATCAAAGCGCAATGGAAAGCGGACACTTGTGGCGTAACTTTTATTAAAGGCATTAAAAAGCCAAAAGACAGTAGCGGCTAAAAAGCACAAAACTACAGCCTTCCAGTTGGTCCGGTTAAATTGAAAAAGATTGACAAAAACTTTGATCAAGTTCATAGTCGAACCGGAATAGCCCGCATGGGCCCATTAAGTAACCTACGTTGTTGCAGGCTTCTTGCCAGCAACCGCTTTTGTTGAATCCATGGAAATGGATGACTTTGAGAATTTTATCCTTCCACCACGCTCCACTTCAACAATAAATGTATCATCCTCTATCTCCGCAATTCGGCCGTGCATTCCTCCTATGGTCACCACGTAATCGCCCTTCTTAATTTCTTCTACAAATTTCTTTTGGTCTTTGGCTTTCTTCTGCTGCGGGCGAATCATGAAAAAGTAAAAGACAGCGATAATAGCTCCCATGAAAAGTAATTGGGTAGTCATGCCGCTGCCTGCTCCCGGGGTTGCCTGTAATAAAATCGAGTACGTCATAATTAAAATTTTGGGGTGCAAAGTTATCCTATTAAAATAAACATCCCAAACCGGCTATGGCTTGGGATGAGATTACATTATTTTCTAAAGATCTATTTTACCGGGCCGTTAGTCCCTGCATCTGCTTTTGGAGTTACCATTGCCTTAAAACGCAAGGTGGTTACTTTAGGCCAGGTATTGGCAGTTACGGTTATTGTTTTGTTATTAATGCCCGGCTTACCACTGCTATCAAACTCTGCTGTTACAAAACCTGTTCCTCCTACAGGTATAGGCTCCTGGGAATAGGTAGGTACTGTACATCCACAAGAAGGCTGGGCACTTTGAATGATAAGTGGTGCCTGACCATCATTTTTCAATTTGTAGGTATACGATACCTTTTGGCCTTCGGTAACAGTTCCAAAATCATGTTCAACTCTTTCAAACGCTGCTACTGGCAAAGGACCTTCAGGTTTTTCCTCGGAAGCAGGAGCTGCTTCGGGTGTAGCCGAAGGAGTAGTAGTTGCACTTTTATTTCCTTCAATCTGAGCCAGTCGGCTCTCCAATTCAGCAATTCTCTTTTCTGAGGCCCGGTCGTTGCAACTCGCCATCACAGCTACCAGCGCCACAGCTGTCAACAATCTTAATGTGATTTTCATAGTATTAGTTAGGTTTTAAATTTTTGCATTTTATAACTCTTCAAAATTAGAGGTGACCTCTCAACTTATCCTAATTATAATAAACAGTTTAACAATTCATTAACTGTTCTTGTTCCCCCGAATTTGCTCCAGCAATTCATCAACATCATCCAGCAAACGCTGCGCTTTATCTTTTGCCTCAGAAACTACCTTTTGGCCCTGAGACTTAGCCTCCGTGGTTAAAGGGGTTTCTTTGCCTGATACCAAATCAGCCATATAATCTTCGAGCAATTTCTTGTATTTGTCTAGCTGAAAGGACAGTTTTTCGCGCGTGTTGGAACCTTTATCAGGCGCGTATAAAATACCTAATATAGCACCCGCTGCCGCTCCGGCCAGAAAAGCCATTAATGCATTACTACCTTTTTTACCCATAGTTTAGAAATTTAGGGAGGCTAAAGATACGATTTTCAGGCCTTTTTTCAATGAATTGAATTTTTGATTCTCCTGGACTTTACTTGTTATCAATTAGCCCGCGCCCACTCTTTTTTATTGCCCCCGATTCTTTCATGGCTTTCGCCATTACGTCCAGAATTCCATTTACAAACTGGCGACTTTTCGGTGTGCTGTATTCTTTTGAAAGTTCTATGTATTCGTTGATTGTTACTTTGACCGGAATATTGGGAAAGTGAATCATTTCGGTAAGGGCCATCTCTAAGATTATGCGATCGGTAAGGGGCAAGCGGTCAACTTCCCAGTTTTTAGTGTTTTGGGCAATGAGTTGTTTGTATTGACTCTCCAGACCAATTGTGTTTTGAAAAAGTTTGTTAACAAACTCTTTATCATCTTCCCAGTCCAACGATAGTTTTTGTAAAGTGATTTTATTATCGGCAAAAGATTTCAGGGTCTTGTCGGTCAGACTTTTTACAATATCCCGATCTTCCGACCAGCGGATGTCCTGATCTTCAAAAAAATCATTGATCGGGCCCGGTCCTAAAATAAGTTTACGAACAATATGTTTGATTAATGCCTTCTGACTTTCTTCGTTTGGCTTCTTTTCGGCAATGAATTCCTGATAGAGGGAGTCTTCCTTTATAATATCACGAAACCAACCTCTAACGGAGTCTTTATGTTTTTGCCATCCAAGATCTGATTTCAATACCTGGGCAGTTAACTCCTGATTGGCAGCCATGGCTTTAATCCACGGATGATTAACAAAGTTAGAGTGGTTTACTTTCTTTTCGGACGCAGCCAGTTCGGCAAACTCAATGAGTAAACTCAGGATACTATGATATAGGCCTGCCAGTTTCTCTATTTCAAGAATAATATTTTTTGATAAAAAGGATTGATCCTTCTTCACTTGCTTTGTGTACAAATCAATGGCATCCGTTGTTGCTTTTTCAATTTTCAGGTCGGGGCTTTCCGGGGATTCTTTCCCTTTAAATCTTTTGTCAAAAAGGGTAAGAGCTGCCTTCTTTTGACTGCGTAATAATTCTTTGTCCTGAACTTCCATGGAGTTAAGATCAGGTTGAAAACGTTCTTCAATTAAATCAAGAGCAAGTGTGTGGTTGGCCTCACGACATTGATCAAAAGCAAAAAGACTTTGCATGATTTTGATGCGGAGTGTGCGTCTGTTAAGCATGTAGGAAGAACGTTTTTTGAAGTTGTAAAAGTACGCAAGCCTTTTAAAAGATGAAAGTGTAAACAGACTAAGAGATGCTTGTTTTATATGGAATAACTACTTTTGTCCGATTCGGCCAGTTTTGTATATAAACTAAACCCGGATTCTTTCGTTTTATGAGAGCCAGTTCTACTTATATTTTTTAAAGGCGGATCTGGCGAATCCAATTAACCTCCATGAAGGAACTTACCTATCTCAATAAATATCTTCTCAGGTACAAATGGCACTTGATTCTCGGGCTGTTGTTTGTCATTATTTCCAACGTATTTCAGATTATTCCCGCACAGATGGTGCGTCATTCCATCGATCTGGTGGTTGATAATATCCGGGTATACCGGTCTTTTAATAATAGCACTGCGCAGGCAAGTTTCTTTGCCATTTTCGCACGGGGCATTCTCCTCTATGCCATTTTGATTTTAGTGATGGCTCTTTTGCGGGGAGTGTTTCTTTACTTCGTAAGGCAGACACTTATTGTGATGAGCCGCCTAATTGAATATGATCTGAAAAACGAAATCTTTGAACACTATCAAACTTTACCGCTTAGCTTTTACCGAAGAAACAACACCGGAGATTTAATGAATCGCATCAGCGAAGATGTGGGCCGTGTGCGCATGTATCTCGGTCCGTCTATCATGTATGGCATGCAACTGATTACTCTTTTCTTGATGCTTATCCCGGTTATGTTTGCCATCAGTGCCAAACTGACCTGGTACTCGTTAATTCCGCTGCCTCTACTTTCCATAAGCATTTACTACGTAAATAATATCATTGAATATCGCTCTGAGCAAATTCAAAAAAGTCAATCACGGTTAAGCACGTTCGTGCAAGAGGCCTTTTCAGGAATACGGGTGCTTAAATCCTTTACCCGTGAGAATGAATCCGTACAAAATTTTACTCACGAGAGTGATGAATATAAACACCAATCACTTAAACTCACCCGGGTTCAATCCCTTTTCTTCCCATTGATAATGGGATTGATCGGTTTAAGCACAATACTTACGGTATATGCCGGCAGTGTGGAGGTGATTAATGGTACGCTCACGTTTGGCAACATTGCTGAGTTTATTATTTATGTCAACTTGTTGACCTGGCCAGTTGCCTCGTTAGGCTGGACTAGCAGCCTGGTGAAGCGAGCCGAGGCTTCGCAAAAGCGAATTAATGAGTTTTTAAATAGTAAAACGGATATTATATCAGAGAAGAATTTGATTCAGGAACTAAAAGGAAAAGTAGAGTTCGACAATGTTTCATTTACCTATCCTGACACCGGAATCCAGGCATTGAAAAACGTTTCGTTTTCTATCCAACCGGGAGAATCGCTGGCTATAATCGGCACGACTGGTTCTGGAAAAAGTACCGTATCAAGTTTAATCAGTCGATTGTATGACGTAACCTCCGGAGAGGTTCGCATTGACGATATCCCTATCAGGCATTATGAATTATTAAGTCTTCGTAGCCAGACAGGGGTTGTGCCGCAAGATGTATTTCTTTTCAGCGACACTATTTTTAATAATATCGCTTTTGGCTTGAAGAACCCGGATGAGACAAAGGTATTTCAGGCAGCTAAAGATGCAGACGTGTATTCAAACATCACCTCCTTTCCACAAGGGTTTAATACCCGTGTAGGGGAACGCGGGATCACCTTATCGGGCGGACAAAAGCAACGGGTTTCCATTGCGCGGGCTGTGGTGCGGGAACCTAAAATTTTAATTCTTGATGATGCCTTATCGGCCGTGGATACGAAAACAGAAAACACAATCCTCAACAGCATGAAAAAAATTATGCAGGGACGCACCAGCATCATCATTTCACATCGTGTTTCGTCTGCTAAACTTGCCAACAAGATCATTGTGTTGCACGATGGCATGATCATCGAAGAAGGAACTCACGAAAGCCTACTTGCTCACAATGGCACATACCGTGAGTTATATGATAAGCAAATGCAGGTAGATGAGGTTATTGAGTAACCGCTCTGAGTCTCTAAAAATTAAACCTTACTCCCAATCCACCGAAACCCCTTACCGTGATGGGGCGGTCAAGAAATTCGAGCATCAAACTGCCTTCTCCAAAAACTGTAAGCGGTGTATCCTGAAATGTATACTCCAGTCCTAATATACCTTCCGGACCAATGTCGAGATCATTTTTTATATCTGTGCCTGTATTGAAAGGCGAATCGTTTTCGCGATAGCTATACTTTACTTTAGCAACTTTTAACAAACCTCCTACACCCCAATACCAATCCAATTTTCCCACCATATTCTCAACGGGTAAGCGGTATTGAAAGAGATAGCGGGCTTGTAAGTATAAGGTACTCTGAACTGTGTGATTCTGATACCGATAAGAATCGTATTCGGCATATTCATCAAATGAATTGAGATAATACGAATTATGCCAATGAGCGGGAGCGGAGCCTATTCCGAATTCAACAGCGTTGGTCTTACTTAAATACTTTTTGTACGTAGCCCCCATCGGATCGCCCAACCGTAACCCAATCCCTTGCTGTTGCGAAAAAACTGTATAAGAACCCAGTATAAAAATGAACAAGGCAATGTGCTTCATGAGTAACCATTTTTGCTGATACAACGAAGTGTGTATGCAAATGTTATTCCTCAAACACAATGCAGAAAGAAACGGTCGTTAGAATACATAGCGCAATCCTACGCCTCCCTGAAAGCGTTGATAACCAGGATCAAGAAGTACATCGGTAAACCATTCTATTTCGATGAATGCCGAAAGGGGTAAAGAAAAATATGAATACTCAAATCCTAAGATCCCTACAGGACCATAGGTAAATCTGTTTTCAGAGAACTTGCCAAACTGACTTTCAAATGCACCGTCTTCATATAAATAGTCGTAAGTAAGGTTTGTATTCCTCCACTGCCAGCCTAAGCCCGCATATAGTTGAAGGCCTTTTGAAATTTTTTCAGCATCCCACTGGTACAAAAACTTAGCTTCTAAAAACCAATCCTGAGTTACTTTATGGGTGAGGTACTGGATAGTTTCAGCTCCTTCAAGACTGTCCGGTAAATACGTGTTGAAAGCACTGCGATAATACTTATTATAAAGACCACTGGCTGCCTTGCCTCCATCGGCCGCAAAGGACCAATTCTTATTAGGGTAAAACTTATAGGATAACGCAAATGGGTCGCCCAACTTGAAACCAATTCCCTGATAAGGATATTGACTTGTTTCAAAAATAGGACATATAATTCGGGCTTTGCTGCGCGAAACGTGGGGTCGGTCAAAAGTGCCACTCTTAATACTCTTTTTCATTTGCGCAGAGCAGAGCCCCACACTTCCGAGAAAGGCAATCAGAATCAATAAAACCGCTTTTTTGAGACGCATTAGAGCAAATATAATGCTTTTGCCGACACTACGTGGTAAGCGGTAGTATTAGGGGGTTGAACGTCAAACTACTTCTTTGTACTGCATTTTGTGAAGT
>DAOOCD010000053.1:0-18852 GCA_035408225.1 Cyclobacteriaceae bacterium
AAATCACTGCCTCATACGGTCTCAACATGATTGATTTCTGATCTGCAGACGCAGGCACATCACTATAATTCGACAAAAGCACTTTGGCATGATCAGGTATTGTCACCTGGGCTTCAGAATTTGATTGAGAAAAATTCAAAACGATCAACAACTTCTGCCCTGCTTGCTCGCGGGTATAGGCATAAACGCTTGGATTGCTCTTATCCAGCAACGTATACTTTCCATAAACCAAGGCCGGGTTTGCTTTGCGCAGAGCAGTTAAACTTCTGAAATAATTGAGACAGCTGGTTGGGTCATTTTCTTGTCTAGCCTGATTGGTGGTTGTATAGTTCGAGTTCACTTTTAACCACGGGGTGCCGCTGGTAAAACCTGCATTGGTAGTACTATCCCATTGAAACGGGGTGCGGCCATTATCGCGGGATTCAAATTTTAAGCGCTCTATAAATTTTTGCAAGTCGCCCCCAATGTTCTTTTGATTCTGATATTCATTGAGCGCGGGCATATCCCGATAGTCTTCTATTTTTTCAAACCTCGCATTGGTCATTCCTAATTCATCTCCATTATAATAATACGGAGTGCCACGCATGGTCATAATAAACGTAGACAACATTTTGGAAGATAAGTCTCTAAACTCAGGACTATCATTTCCAAACCGGCTCACCATGCGGGCCTGATCATGGTTGGCCAGAAAAATGGACAACCAACCCTTGCTCGCAAACGCACTATCCCATCGACTAAATACTTCTTTAAAATGCTGCAGGCTATACCCTTCCATTTTTGCAATGTCTACACCTTCGAAAGCGTAGGCCATGTTTAATTCCTTGCGTTCTGCATCCACCAGGTTATGGGCGTCCTCAAAAGAATTTCCGGCACCTTCGGCCACACTCATTACATCATATTTACTAAAGACTTGCTCGTTCATCTCTTTCAGGTAATCGTGCAACCCTGGCCCCATAGCATAGTACTTGACAAAATTCTTTTCGTACCCTTCCGGGAAAGCCGGGAATAAAGTGTCCTTGGCAGCAAACTGAAATGCATCCAACCGAAACCCATCAATTCCTTTATCAGCCCAAAATTTCATGATGTCATACACCTCCTGACGGAGTTTGGGATTCTCCCAGTTTAAGTCGGGTTGCTTGCGCGAAAAGTAATGCAAATAGTAAGCATCCGTCAACGAATCATACAACCACGCATCGTGATTGACATCAAACAAACTATAGCGCGGAGCAGGCTTGCCGCGATCGGCATTCCACCAATGGTAATAGTTTCGATACGGACTGGTTCTTGAACTCCGGCTTTGCTTAAACCATTCATGCTCATCACTGCTGTGATTAACCACCACATCCATCACCAGTTTAATGTTTCGCTCGTGCAGGCCTTTCAACAAAGCATCAAAATCTTCCATCGTACCGAAATCCTTCATGATGCCGCGGTAATCGCTGATGTCGTACCCGTTGTCGTCATTGGGTGAACTATAAATTGGATTGAGCCATACGGCTGTAACGCCTAAACTTTGGATATAATCTAATTTGGAAATGATTCCTTTCAAATCGCCCACACCATCGCCATTACTGTCTTTAAAACTGCGCGGGTAAATCTGGTACACGATTGCTTCTTTCCACCAGGCACGGTCGTTAGCGACTTCTTTTGAGGGTTGACATCCTATTATAAATACGAAGAGTGTGAGGGTAAGTAAGGCGGGTGTGATTAGTTTTTTCATTGGGCGGATATGCTCTTTTCTGTTACCTTATCTACATGTTACTTTTGTCGGTGAAGAACACCGACAATGGCGGAGGGTACACGATTGCTTCTTTCCACCAGGCGCGATCAGTGGCAACCTCTTTTGCAGGTTGACAGCCAAGTGCAAATATCAGGAAGGTAAAGGCTAGTGAGGTGGGTGAGATTAGTCTTTTCATTGGTGTAGAATTATTTGTTAAACATTTCCTGTGAAGAACATAAAGTACTGGGCAAATGAATTTCCCTACGCTCTCCATTCTATTCATTTCAAAAGCCACATCTCTGCCTCTTTACGAGTAGAAAAAATTTGAATCGTAAAACCCCGGGCCTGACCAACATCCCGCCAATAATTCGCAAACTCCAACCCGCTGGTATTAAAGACACATCCCACCGTAATGTTATAAAATTCCGGCATAGAGGTTTCATACATTCTAACCAAGTTGAAAATTTCTGACCACTGAAGTTTTAAATCTACTTTCTGAAAATCAAGTAAAACCCTTCTACAGTCAGTTGCAATGATTTTGTGATGAATCAATTTTGTCAAATCAACAACTAAACCATACTGATTACAGAGACCTGAGGCTGTAACATGCACAATAGCTTTATGCAACTCTAAACGAAACAGAAAAGGCCCGGATAAACTCATCCTAATAAATTACTGCACCACCCGCTTCACTACATCTACCACTCTACCTTTCTTCCGTGCATACACTGCGTTGTCGTACATCGCTTCGCAACTTACGGCTGGCAAATAATAACTGCCGGCATAGCTGGCAGTGAGCAGCACCTTAAATGTTTTACGCTGGTTGGCACCTAAATCAAAGTAGGTATACACCCGGTCATCGCGGATGTCCTGGTACGTGGGAACATCACCTGTGATGCGTGCACCATCGTCACCTGTCAGGCGTAAATTATTAATCTCCCAACCCGAAGGGAAAATCTGATTCAACGCCAGGTTTTTATAAATGCCACGCATGCCGGGGTTGAACACCGTAACCGTAGCCACAAACGCAGTGCCCTGCTCAAGACTTGATGGGTCAATCGCTGCCCCATCAGGGTCGGAGTAATTCACATTGATGGAAAGATTTTTCTCCCCATCTTCTTCAGCACCCCGCGCAGGCACCCCTTCCGAAATTACCCGCACGAAAAGTGTTCCTTTGCTGCCACTGGTGATCTTCAGGTTGCCGGGCTTCAAACCATCGGCCGGCAGGGAAACCTGTGCTATGGTTAATTCTGTATTGGCTGTAACTTCCTTGCCATTGTAGCTGTAGGTAAATTTCAAATCACCTTTCTCGCCACCGGCATACGTGCCCACGGATTTTAATCCCCATGCCAAAGTCTGTGTGCTCATCCAATACGATGAGTTGCTCAATGCTTCTGAAAGTTCTTTCACCAACTCAAACGCTTTCACGCGATCGTTCAATAACAATAAAGTCTCCAGGATGATGGCTTTGTCGCGCAGGTCTGAACCATACGAGTAAGCCATCTCCTGGTACGGCTTCACTTGTATCGGTAATTTTTCAATCAACTTTTTAGCTGCTTCGGGCTGGCCCGCTTTTACATAGGCCGCGGCCAACATCCATGCAGCGGTGGCCGGCATGCTTCCCTGTTCGCGCAGCCGGTTCATCGCACCCAACTCCGGATCGCCCGCAAGGGCCAACGTATATAAACGATACGCCTGAATGAGTTCGCTACTGCTATACTCCTGGTTCTTGCGCCAGCCCTGGGCTTTGTTCTTCTGAAATTTTTTCCAACGCTTCATCATATCGTTGGGCACATAATAGCCTTTGGCTTCGGCCTCAATTAAAAAATGTCCCGCATACGTAGTGCCCCAACTATCCGAATCTTCGTGACCGGGCCAATATGAAAATCCGCCATCGCGATTAATGAATGTTTTCAAACGCTCTACACCCGCTTTCACGTTGCGCTGGATGGTTGCATTCTCTTCCTCGGTGAGTGCTTTCACTTTGTCGAGGTACAATTGTGGAAACACCGAAGACGTAGTTTGTTCTATACACCCGTAAGGATATTGTAACAAGTAGCGCATGCGCTGACCCAGATTAACCGGTGGCAAACTAGAAACTTCGAGCACCGATATGTTGGTCCCTGCAATGCCAACCGGAACTACAGATCCCGTCCACGTTTTGCCGGCTTCCAAAACTGCATCCAGCACTTTCGTAACCGGAGGGTTTGGATTGCGCACTTCTATTTCGATTTCGTCTGTTGCAGAATAATTACCAGAAGTAGCCATTACCTGAATTTTTGCTATACCGGTCTCGCCTTTTACCAGCAACCCAAAGTCAAGCGTAAGATCAGTTTCATCACCCATTGCTACTGTACGGGTTGCTTCATTGGCTATCGTTACCGGACCACTTACTTTGATGTCTACTTTTACATTTTTGATATTTTTCTCACTCGTAAATAAAGTGATCGGCAACTTTACTGATTCTTCCGGACCTAACACGCGCGGCAATGTGGCCAACACCATCAGCGGCTTGCGCACGGGTGTGGCCTTCTCAGTTTTTCCATAGGCGCCTTCGTATCCGGCTACCAGCATGGTCTTAACTGAACCAATATATTGCGGCATAATGAAACGATGTTCTGTACTTCCGCCATCGATCGTAATTGGGCCGAAAAATTTCACCACAGGTTTAAAGCGATTGGCCTTGGCATCATCTTCCTTGGCAGCGGGTTCGGAATCACCACCTAACGCAAGCAACCGTTCCATTCGTCCGCCAAAGGCACCCATCACCTGATCATATAAATCCCACGTCTTTACACCCAACGCTTCGCGGGCATAGAAGCGACTCCATGCATCCGGAGTTTTAAAGCGTGTAAGATCGAGTAACCCTTCGTCCACCATCGCCAGTGTATAGGTCATCTTGCGTTTGGATTGCTCAGATACTTTGATTACTACTTCTTTGCCGGGCTCCAATACATCAGGCATGGTGATGATCGGCTCAAGATGAGTTTCCGGATCTTCCACCTGGATAGGAATAATTCCATACATGCGAATGGGAAGATCGTTAACCGTTTGTGCATGCGGTTGTAATAGTGTTACGTTTACAAACACGTTAGGTGTCATCTCTTTGGTGAGGTCAAAACTAAATTGATTGTCGCCCTTCTTGGTTTCGAGCCAATACGTTTGCAACACCCGGCTTCCATTCTCAACACTGATTAATGCGCGGCCGTTATCACTTCCGGGAATTACCAGATTGGCTTTCTCTCCGGTATTATAAATTGGTTTGTCGGATGAGAACGAAAGCATGGTAGCGCCTTCGCCTTCATTGCGTGCACGCCCGGCCCAACCCGGCCAATCGATGTACACTATTTTACCCGTACTGTGTCCTGATAGTGGATCGTATGCCTTTACAAAAAACCGGCCCCACTCCGGGTATTTGATTTTAAAGTTCCAGGTTCCCTTTCCATTGTCGGTGCGAATTTTTCCAGTAGTAATTGGTTGTGAATAATTTCCTGACATAAAGTTCACAGAGCCTTCGGAGGTATCCCACCACCAGCGCCAGTCAACTTTATAAATCGAAAGTTCGATGGATCGTGAAAGCGGATTTCCGTCCGGATCTACCGTTACAATATCCACCCGATGAGTAGTATCTGTTAGTAACATGCCCCGGGCTTTATCACCTTGCGGGAGCCTGATACCTACCATTGAGAAATAAGGATTGTAAGGAATACTAAAGCGGTCGATGCTGAAGTTTCCGCTTTCTTCAAAGACTTTTCCACGGAATACCGCATTCAAGGTACCGGGTGCTGCATTACTGACTTCGATGTTGGCGTTCACCTGCGCTCGTCCATCGGCATCGGTATAGCCATCAAAAATAGTCTGCGACTCGCTGAAGAAATCAATCGATGGGTCATCGAACGCATAGTCTTTGTATTGATCGAACTTCGTAGTTCCTTTTGTCAGGAGTACATCAAACTGGGCCCGAAGATTTTTACCTGGCGCACCATGCAGCCAGTTTACTTTCAGATCACCCACTACATTGCTATTCGCAGCGGATAACTTTTCAACACCAAAATTCAAATTGATTTTAAGACGGTTTGGTTTCACCATCTCAATTTTGATGGGTTGTGTAAATTCGGTGCCACCAACTTTCACACGACCCAACCAGTTGCCGGTAGGCGCATCCGATGCCGTAGCAGTAGCAAACTTATAAAAACCATTTTCGGAGGTAGAACGGACGAGTCGGGATGTTATCTGTCCTTGTGGATTTTGCAATTCAAACACCACCGGATGTGAAGTTGGCAATAGTTTATTCTTGTCTTCAAGGATGAAACTCAGGTACAACGAATCGCCCGGTCGCCATACCCCACGCTCGCCATAAATAAATCCTTTTAAGCCTTTGCTTACATATTCACCACTTACGTTGAAGTTGCTGAGTGAAAGCGACTCCCCCCCTAGTAGTTTCAGATAGCCGCGTTGAGGTCCATTCTTTGCAATTAGGGCAAAAGGATTTTCTTTGGTTGAAATGATTGCCTTACCGTCAGGACCGGTTGAGGCTGTGCCAATCAACTGCTGTTGAAAATCATACAACTCCAGTTGAACACCCGAGAGTGGTTGCGTTGTTTTCAAATCGTTGACAACAATTACCGTATTACCATCTGCACCACGCTTGGCCAGCAAGCCCAGGTCGGAAGCAATCACATTGCGTTTAATGTTTCGATTACCTGTGTAGTAAGAAGAATGGCAGGGGTTATCGCGTTGTTCCCATTCATAATCCTCACCATAATAATAGTCTTCGTACGAATCCCAATAACTATCCTCGGGTGTGTTATCTTCTTCTTCCTGCTCGAATGAATTTTGTGTGTTGGCACTACCGCTATCTTCCCCCTCTTCGCATACATAAGCGAGATAAGCTTTCTTAAATCCAATACGAACCTGATAGATGGCTCCGGGTTCGGCATTGATCAGTGTGGCCAGATCAAGCGTAAATCGATTCCACTTGCCCAAATCGGTTACTCCGGAATTTTCCAATGAAATGGTTTTCTTCAGAACCTGTTTGCCCACCCGTCTCATTTCCTGATTACCATCGTAATCATTCACTTGCAAAAATTGCAACACATTACTTTCGTATACTTTAATGATCTGAACGTCTACCGACTTTAGGTTAACCGACTCGAAGGGCATAATCAGACCATCGCTGGAAGGCAACACACTTCCTTTCCCGGTAAAGCGAACTGCCGGAAGTACCTGTTCAAAAGCCACGTCAAACGTTACTGACTGACTCATTTTATAATTCAGAATATTTTTTACACCAGATTCAATGGTGATAGTTCGCGAACCGGTTTGCCGAACCGGAGGATACACACGTACTTCATTGTCCTTAATTTCAAAATCGAGACTGTTTAATTCCGAGATACCAATAAGGCCCTCCAGGTTTTGAGTTTCGTTGAGCGGATCTGAAAATTGGACCACCACATTCTGACTGGATCCTTGCTCAACCCGAACATTGGTTACTTTGAAATCGCCAAGAGCTGGAATCTCTACTTCCCGATCTTCATCGTGTTCAACACCTAAACCGGCTCCTAAAAAAGTTAGATTCACTTTACTGGCTGCTTCCTTGCGAGCAACTTCTTCAACAATGAATGAATGTTGCTTTCCTTCAGACGTATGAGCCCAACTTACTTTAAGAGAATTACCATCTTGTTGCGCATTTAATATTTTTTCAACAGCACCATTATCGGCAAAGTCGGCTGTAAATAAAACGCCTTCAATTTTCTGACGCTTCAGATCAGTCTTTACATAGGGCTTGATGTTATCAACCGTTACTTCAAAGTTTTGTGGTATAACCTGAACCGTGTATTCAAAACTGGTGAGTGCTTTTGGCACTTCAATCAGGCGGGCCAATTGAAACTTGATTTCATAAATCTGACCGGAAGTCAACCGGGTAGTGGGACGGAATTCTACCGTGCGTCTATCAAGCCAAAACGTTGTGCCCTTAACCGCTGGACTCAGCTCAAAAAGCTTCACTGTAGTCTCAGATCCAACCTCAATGGAATCAACAGCATCTTGCGAAAGCACAATGCGGATAGGCGACCCCGAACTGATTACTCCGGCCGTGTAGGAAGAGATATATTCACCAAAAGCAGGATTGATGGTTGAGTTAAACGTTTTGGCGCTTCTGCTGGTGGTAAAATAAAATATTCCGGCAGCCGCAACTACCACGGCCACAACACCAATAATTACTTTTTTCATTGATTAAAAATTGAATTTTAGAAGATACTAAATATCGTAAAAGGAAGACAGAAATTGCGAATAGGATGATTAAAATTTCAGCCTAATAGAGGTATGAATCGGTAGAAATCTGAAATGAAAGTCTGATTGCCTGAAAAAGTGATGCGCTACTTTTTACACGCCACTCCATCAACATATATCTTGATTACCTCCATGGATTTGGCTACCTCGCTGCCGGCAAAGCCTTTGATATCTGAATAGCGTACCTGCTTTTTGTAGGCTTCCAAAAAAAATCCAGACAAGGGCAGGTAACTCCAATGCCATTTCTCTTCTTCATAACCGGTGCGACCTCCGGCCTTTGATGTATACGGTTGGCAAAAACCATAGTCGGCAGCGTGGGTGGTGAGCCACTGATAGATTTTCAGTCCTTCACCACTTTCAAAAAAACTATTATCCAATGAATTCAAATCCATATCGGTGCCCCAATGATGGCGCGATGTTGTGGGCATCGAACTATATAATAAAATCAGGCGGGCGCGTTCCTTTGGATCTTTAACGGTAGTGAGATTTTTCCCTTCCACCATGGTTCGTCCTTCCCACTTGTTTTCCCAGATTCTTTTTTGTGAGTCGAAATTTCGGGTAGCTGAAATGATAATCAACTCAACACCTTCTTTCCTGGCCGCTTCGCTCATCTTAATAAATGCGTCATAAGTTTCCTTTCGCAGATAGGCACCTTTAGCACTACCCTGCGCATGTTCGTCTGAGAGTTTAGAAAACTGGGGATGGGTAGTAGGATCGAATTTTCCTAGTAGGTAATTTTTATCTGGAGTTTGTGCGTGAACCACACCTATTCCAAAAAAAATAAAGACTAAAAAAAGTTGTACTCTCGATATTATCATGTTACAAATTATTTTCCCTCACCCCGTCCTCATTCTTCGGACACCCCTCTCCCTGGGGATAGGGGACAGGGGGTGAGGGACTAAACCCGCTCCGCCACTTTATTCATCACTTTGGTTTGAACCTGTATCGATTCGTGGTGTATCAACTTAAGCAACTCACTGGTAAACTCTTCATTCAAACCCATGGCTTTGCAAAGTGCAATACGGGTCTGAACAATTTCTTCCCACCGGTTTACCTGTAAGATAGTTACGTTGTTCTCCTTTTTGTATTGACCAATCTTTTCTGAAATCTTCATCCGGGCCGAAATTTTTTGCATGATCTCATCATCCAAATGGTCAATTTGTTCACGCAAAATACTCAGCGTATCCTTGAACGTTTTGTTATCGGTAGATTGTGTGCGCACCACGAGTTCGTCTATAATTCTACCTAACACAGCCGGTGTTACTTGCTGTTTCGCATCACTCCAGGCAGCATCAGGATTAATATGACTTTCAATCATTAAACCAGCCATATCAAGATCAAGTGCCTTTTGCGAAATGAAAGCAATCAGATCGCGATTACCAGCTATGTGACTCGGGTCGCAGATCATATCCAAATCAGGCACACGGGTTTTCAAGTCGATGGCAAGATCCCACATGGGTACGTTACGGAACGGTCCTTTTTCAAAAGAAGAGAATCCACGATGGATGGCTGCCAGTTTAGTGATACCCGCTTTATTTAAACGCTCTAAAGCCCCTAACCAAAGTTCTACATCCGGATTGATGGGGTTCTTCACCAGCACAGGTATGTCAACACCCTTCAAGGCATCAGCTACCTCTTGCACCGAGAATGGGTTCACGGTTGTGCGTGCTCCTACCCATAAAATATCGACACCCGCTTTTAAGCAAGCCTCCACGTGAGCAGCATTGGCTACTTCGGTAGCAACAGGCAAACCTGTTTCCTGTTTGGCGCGGATAAGCCATTTCAATCCTTCCTCACCGGCTCCTTCATATTGGCCCGGTCGGGTGCGAGGTTTCCAGATGCCTGCACGCAGCGCATGTACTTTTCCTGTTGCAGCTATTTGCTTGGCAGTGGCTACCATCTGCTCTTCAGTTTCAGCGCTGCATGGGCCACTGATAATCACAGGACGATTCACTTTCATCCAGGAAGAAATGGGCTCGAGTTGTAATCCTTTCTTTGTCATAATGCCTTAAAATTAATTCTTTAAATCCTGATTTTAGTTTACGGTTGATGCTTTGTTTTTCTTGTTGTTGGTTTGTTTATCCGATTGATCGTCCAGCACTCTGCGGATTTCATTTGCCTTAGACATAATCCGATGCAATTCTTTTGTATCATGCTTCAGCAGGTGATAATGAAATTTTTGCAAGTGCATAATATATTCGAGCAACGCCTGGCTCAGGTATTCAACATTTTGCTCAAAAATCGGAGCCCACATATCGGGCGAGCTTTTAGCTAAACGCACAGTAGAAGCAAAACCACTGCCGGCCAGGTCGAAAATATTTTTTTCATCCTTCTCAATATCCAATACTGTTTGTCCTAATAAAAAAGAACTCACGTGTGAAAGATGCGACACATAGGCTACGTGACGGTCATGCTCTTCTGCTTCCATGAAAATGGTTTTCATCTCCAGGGCTTCAAACACTTTCATCGCAACTGCCAATGCCTGATCTGACGACTTTGAGGATTCACAGATGATATTTGTCTTGTTTTTGAATAATCCGTGAAAGGCTGCGAGTGGACCGGAGTTCTCAGTACCTGCAATCTGGTGGGCTGCAACAAACTGAGCGCGCTTTGGGTGATTCGAAACAACTTTGCAAATAGAGGCCTTTGTGGAACCTGAATCAATTACAACAGCATCTTTTTTTATAGCATCCAGCACGGAGGGTAAAAAAGCATTAAGCGCATTGACAGGAATCGCGACTATAATCAGATCAGCCTGAGCAATAGCTTTGTCTTCGGTAAGAATTTTATCCACCAATCCTAACTCTACTGCCTTGATGGCGTTGTCAGAATTCATATCCACACCTACCAGTTCGGTAGCGAGGCCAGCTTTGCGTAAGCCTAAAGCAATTGACCCTCCTATTAACCCCAATCCGATAATCGTTGTTTTCATTTATAATTAGACATGAGAAGTGAGTCTTGAGACATTAGACTTATGCGCTATAAACTTTTGAATTCGAACAAAAGCCTCCGTTAGTTTTTCTTCGGGGGCACAAAGTGAGATGCGGATGTATCTCTTGCCGGCATCACCAAAAATAAATCCCGGAGTTATAAATACTTTGGTGCCATACAAGATCTCATCAATCCATTTCTCAACATCCGTTACTTTTTCCGGAGCTTTGGCCCAGATAAACAGGCCCGATTGATTTTTAGAATAGGTGCAGCCAAGGTCATTCAAAATCTTCGTGGCCGCCTCTCTTCTCCTTTTATAAACAGAATTCAATTCCGTAAACCAATTTTCACCATTTTTTAAAGCCTCTACAGCCGCTTGCTGCAATCCCAAGAACATACCCGAATCCATATTACTCTTTACGCGTAACACTGCATCCACATACTCTTTTTTCCCAGCTACCCAACCAATACGCCAGCCAGCCATATTGTGCGACTTACTGAGTGAGTTCAATTCGAGCGCAACCTCCTCAGCACCTTCAATCGATAAAATACTAACCGGAGCATTATTCAAGATTAGCGAATAGGGATTATCATTTACGATGAGAAAATTATTCTTCCTCGCAAGATCAACAAGTTCTTTCAACTCTGCTTTCGATGCAACTCTTCCTGTTGGCATATGGGGAAAATTAACCCACATGATCTTTACGTTCGATAAGTCTCGCTGCTTTAAGGCATCAATATCAATGCCCCAATCCAATGACTCCTTCATCTCATAGGTAATCACCTTAGCGCCTACCAACTTAGCTACGGATGCATACGTTGGGTAACCGGGATCTGGAATCAGCACCTCCTCGCCTTCATTCACAAAAGCCATGGCAATGTGCATGATCCCTTCCTTCGATCCCATTAAGGGAAGGATCTCTGTTTCAGTATTTAGATTAACATGATACGTGGACTTATAAAAATTCTGAATCGCAGCGCGCAAGGCGGGAATCCCTTTATAATTCTGGTAACCGTGACTGTTTTTTTTCTCAGCAGTGGCAGTTAGCGCCTGAATCGCTTCAGTCGAGGGGGCAAGATCAGGGCTTCCAATCCCCAGATTGATAACGGGTAGTTCGGGTGTATCCAAGCCACGTACCTCAGCTAATTTCTTGCTGAAGTAATACTCCTCGACATTTGCGATTCGATTTGCCGTTTTAATCATACCCAATTATTTGTATTCAATTTTTGCCTTCTTGTACTCACCCAAAATGTTCAAATTCTTCACCTGTCTCAACACTTCGTTGATCGCATGGTCATAACTCTTTCTCTTCTTCCATTCCACATCAATGTGAATAGAGTATTCACTCGGCTTACCAATAATAGGTATCGACTGAATTTTAGAAAGGTTAATGCTATTGTTCTTGAATGTCATTAGTGCATCTGCCAGGCTGCCCACTTCGTTAGCTACTTCAAAGCAAAGGCTTGCCTTATTACTTTCCGCAATTGCTTTGGTCTTTCGAGCTAAAATTAAAAACCGCGTAAAATTCTTTTTATGTGTCTCAATGCTTTTTTCTAAAATCTGCAAGCCGAATTTCTTGGCGGCATATTCATTTGCAATGGCAGCTGTTGTCTTTAATTTCTGTTCTTTTACTTTACGAGCAGATACGGCTGTGTCATCACTTTCTGAAATCTGAATGCCATTCAACTTATATAAATAATCAGAACATTGACGAATAGCCATTGGGTGCGACTCAATATTAGTTATCTCGCTCAGTTTCACACCCGGCAAGGCAAGCAAATGCATATGAATAGGAAGGTACACTTCGCCCATAATGGAGAAGTGATATTCCTGTAATAAAAAGTAGTTTGGCAAAATGCTTCCAGCTATGGAGTTTTCAATAGCCATCACGGCATAGTCAGCTTCACCTTTTTTCAACGACTCACACAGGGCATGAAAGGAGAGACACTCAATTGTCTGAATGGGTTCCTGAAAATGGGTAAGCGCAGCGACTTCGTGAAAACTGGTGGCTATACCCTGGATCGCAATTTTTAATCTCTTCTTACTCATAACTTTCAAAACTGATTCAAATAAAAAGTCCCGGCTTTACCGGGACTTTTCTGAGTTTCTTTGTCTTTATCTCTATTAACAAACCGATCCTCTTTCAAGTCCCGCGCGGGATTGATAAAAAAAGTAGAAAAAATAAAATCGTTTTGTGATCATGCTTTTTAAATGTGAGTCCAAGAAAAAGCAAAATTTTCGCTTCTGCAAAGACTGTAGATAATATTTTGCAAAAAACTCCATTAACTAACCCTTGTTAGTCGATTTTACCTTGAGTGCCTTAGGTGAATCACGTACCTTTGTCCGAATTTAAATGCAAATTGAATGAAGAACTTAAAGAGTTTATTTATAGTAGGCCTTTTTGCTCTCGCTGCCTGCGGCAAAAGTGGAGAACATGAACATGGTAACCACGACTCTGCCATGGATGACAGCCCTAACCAGGCGCTATACGATCAGGTGATGGATGTACACGATGAAGTGATGCCAAAGATGGATGACATCATGAAACTTAAGCGTGAGCTACAAGATGAAATCGCCAACACACCGGATATGGTAGTAGAGCGGAAAGAACAACTGGAAAAAGTAATTGCCAACCTGGACTCGGCCAGTAACGCAATGATGACCTGGATGCATGAGTTTAATCCTCTACCAGACTCGGTAGATCAGGAAAAAGCACGTGAGTATCTTGAGTCTGAGATGGAACGGATTCGCAAAGTAAAAACACTCACACTGGAGTCCATTGAGAAAGCCGAAGAAGCAACAAAGAACTAAATGAAAAATCCCGGTTACTTCCGGGATTTTTTTTGTCGCTTAGCTGCATGTTGATGGGGTAGTTCGCCTTTCGATTTTTTGCCTTCTTTCTCTTTATTCTTCTGCTCTAACCGGATGTTGTAGCGGATCACTTGCCAGTATTCGGCCCCATACCCTACCAGAATTTCAGAACCTGCGGGAATATCCCGGGTAGCCTCAATGTAACAACGTTTCTTTTCAGTTACATACTCAGAATTATTCTTCACCCCTTCAACTCTAACAATGCCCCTTGCATCATTTGCATAATGCGCTATACCCTTCTTCGTCTTCCAGGCATCAATACAATATTGATTATTAAAGAAGAAAACATAACCATTTCGATCATCAGCCATCTTCTCAACTTCTTTCCAGCTAACTATCTCACCTTTGTATTCAACAATACGGGTTCCTTTCGGTATAAATACTTTAGTGAATAATCCCTTGCCAGCTCCGGGCAACGTGGATTTCTTGATAATCATTTTCTTTTCGAGTAGTGCCATAATTCGGGCACGAAGATAATTGAATTTATGTGTAGTGAAAGCTGCCAGTTTATAGAGCTGAGATGGATTTGATCAACAGACGAATGCTCACCAAAATCACGACAATTCCCACCAGGATCATCATTCGCTTAAGGGGTAATTTCCGGGTAAGATGAGCAGCGATGGGTGCGGCAATAATTCCGCCTATGATTAAGCCTACGATTATTTGAATATGGCTAATTCCTATGGTTGCAAAAAAGGTAAGAGAACTTGCCAGCGACACAAAAAACTCAGCGAGATTAACAGAACCTACCGTATACCTCGGGTGTCTCCCACGGGCAATCAGTGTTGTTGTAACGATCGGACCCCAGCCTCCTCCTCCAATCGAATCCATAAAGCCCCCAAATGATGCCAAAGCCGGAACGTTCTTGGTTTTTCTTCGCTTCGGTGTTTGTAATATCGCCTTCCGAATGATAGCAAGACCCAAGGCCAACGTGTAAACAGCAACCAGGGGCCGGATGATATAGTTGTATTCTTCAAGTGAATACAAGATGTAAGCCCCCGCAATTGCCCCCAACATGCCTGGTATCAACAAGCTCTTGAATAGCTTCTTATTTACGTTTTGAAATTTAAGATGAGTAAGCCCAGATACCCCACTGGTAAAGATTTCAGCCGTGTGTACGCTGGCACTAGAAGCTGCCGGACTAATTCCAAACGACAAAAGAAAGGAGGAGGCACTTACCCCGTAAGCCATACCGAGCGAACCATCAATCATCTGCGCAATAAACCCACCCAGTACAAACAGAAGAAATTCAGGTCCAATCAACGAGCCCCAATCATAAGACTTAATTGTATCGGCCCCATAAAAAATCAAAAGAACAACTGAGATGGAAACAACGACACCAAATAAAATCCAGATGTGCGCAGGCCGGCTTCGAACCTCTACAGGTTCGGGAGTCTCCTCATAGATCAACTTCTCTTCTTCTTCAGAATTTTCCAGGTTCATGAATTAATCTCTATTGATTTAATAGAGATTAACAAAGGTAAAATTTTAGATGATATGGGAATGATATAAAACCAAAAAAGCACCTGAATCAGGTGCTTTCTGGAAAACAAAAACGTTAACTAATTACTATACCTTGATTTCAACATCAACTCCGCTGGGAAGCTCAAGTTTCATCAACGCATCTACAGTTTTTGCACTGTTTGAATAAATATCCACCAAACGCTTGTAGGTACAAAGTTGAAATTGCTCTCGCGATTTTTTATTTACGTGTGGTGACCGTAACACGGTAAATTTTTCCTTTTCAGTAGGAAGCGGAATAGGTCCACTTACCACAGCGCCTGTAGCTTTCACTGCGCGCACAATTTTTTCAGATGACTTATCAACCAGATTGTGGTCGTAAGACTTAAGCTTAATTCTGATTTTCTGATTCATAATCTAAACGTCTTTTAGATATTATTTTGTGGCAACAGCGCCCTTTACTTCTTCAATTACTTTCTCGGCAAGGTTCCTTGGAACCGGTGCATAATGTGCGAATGTGAGCGTAGCCGATGCGCGACCCGATGTGATCGTTCTTAAGTCGGTTACATAGCCAAAGAGTTCAGACAAAGGTACGTCAGCCTTAATTACCTGAGCGCCTCCTCTTGTATCCATACCCTTCATGATCCCTCTTCTGCGGTTTAAGTCACCGGTAACAGAACCAGTGTACTCGTCTGGAGAGATTACTTCAACTCCCATGATAGGTTCAAGCAACTGCGGTCCGCACTTGCGGGCAGCTTCTTTAAAACCAATGCGGGCAGCCAATTCAAACGAAAGTGAATCAGAGTCAACATCGTGGAATGAACCATGGAACAATCTTACCTTCATCGAATCGATTGGGTATCCTGCCAGAGGACCATTCACCATGGCTTGCTCAAACCCTTTCTGAATAGCAGGAATGAATTCGCGAGGAATTACACCCCCCACGATATCATTTTCAAATTCAAGACCTGGCTTATCGTCAGGACCAAGTTCGCGGGGCCCGATTTCGAATACGATATCGGCAAACTTACCACGACCACCGGTCTGCTTCTTATAAACTTCTTTATGTTCCACCGACTTCGTAAGCGCTTCTTTGTAAGCCACCTGGGGTGCTCCCTGATTGATCTCTACTTTGAACTCGCGCCTTAAGCGGTCAATGATAATTTCAAGGTGCAATTCACCCATTCCGCGAAGAATAGTTTGACCTGTTTCCTGATCCGTATTTACACGCAGTGTTGGATCTTCTTCTACCAATTTAGAAATAGCCATTCCAAGCTTATCGGCATCTGCCTGCTTCTTAGGCTCAATAGCGTAACCGATAACTGGCTCAGGGAAATTCATTGACTCTAACACTACCAGGCGCTTCTCATCACAAAGGGTGTCACCTGTCTTAATATCCTTGAACCCTACAACTGCCCCAATATCACCTGCTGGTAAACGATCAATCTGATTTTGCTTATTAGCATGCATTTGGAATACACGTGAAATGCGTTCCTTCTGCCCTGAGCGGGTATTATGTATATACGATCCTGAATCCAATACGCCAGAATAAGCTCTCACAAAACACAAACGACCAACAAATGGATCTGTTGCAATTTTAAAGGCGAGGCCAACGAAAGGCTCCTTCTCATCGGGGCGAATTTCAACTTCAGCATCCGTATCAGGATCAATCCCAATAATCACATCCTTATCAAGAGGTGATGGAAGAAGTTCCATCACATAGTCAAGCAAGGTTTGTACACCTTTATTTTTGAAGGATGATCCGCAAACCATGGGAACAATCTTCATATCAATGGTCGCTTTGCGGAGAGCTGTTAGAATTTCTGCTTCCGAAATTGAACTGGGATCATCAAAGAATTTCTCAATCAATGTCTCATCGTATTCAGCAACAGCTTCCAATAACTTCTCACGATATTCTCTGGCCTCTTCAACCATATCATCAGGAATAGGCACCTCTTGAAAGGTCATCCCCTTATCGGTCTCATTCCAGATAACACCGCGGTTGTTTACCAAATCAACAACTCCCTTAAAGTTTTCTTCAGCACCGATTGGTAACTGCAATGCAACGGCCTTACTGCCCAATTTCTCTCTTACCTGCTGACATACTCCCAGAAAATCTGCACCTGAACGGTCCATCTTATTTACGAAACCAATGCGGGCCACTTTGTAATTGTCAGCAAGGCGCCAGTTTGTTTCTGACTGTGGTTCAACACCGTCAACTGAACTAAACAAGAACACCAGGCCATCCAATACACGAAGCGAGCGATTTACCTCAACGGTAAAATCCACGTGGCCAGGAGTATCAATGATGTTAACGTGATAATCATTCTTGCGGTACTTCCAATGTACGGTAGTGGCTGCAGAAGTAATCGTGATTCCACGTTCTTGCTCCTGTGCCATCCAGTCCATGGTAGCAGCACCTTCGTGAACTTCACCAATTTTGTGATTTACACCAGCGTAATAAAGAATACGTTCTGTGGTTGTAGTCTTGCCGGCATCAATGTGTGCAGCAATACCAATATTTCTGGTGAATTTTAAATCTCTTGACATGTAGGATTAGAATCTGAAATGTGAAAATGCCTTATTCGCCTCTGCCATTCTGTGCGTATCATCTTTCTTTTTGATCGCAGCACCTTCTCCTTTGGAAGCAGCCAAAATTTCAGCAGCTAACTTATCCATCATAGTTTTTTCACCACGGGCGCGTGAGTAATCGATTAGCCACTTAATGCTCAAATTAATTTTGCGCTCAGGGCGGATTTCAACCGGAACCTGAAAGGTAGCTCCACCTACCCTGCGGCTTTTTACTTCGACAGCAGGCATCACATTATTCATAGCGCGCTTCCAGACTTCAAGACCTGGCTCACCACCAGCTTTCTTTTCAACCTGGGCAATCGCATCATAGAAAATATTGTACGCAACGCTTTTCTTTCCCTGTTCCATCATGTAGTTCACAAATTTGGTCACCAACGTATCGCCAAATTTTGGATCAGGAAGTAAGTATCTCTTCTTAGGTTTCGACTTTCTCATAGCTCAATCTTATTTTTTACCCTTAGCAGGCGCTCCTTTTGCAGCAGCAGCTGCGGCACCAGCCTTCGGTCTTTTAGCACCATATTTAGAACGGCTTTGAAGACGGCCGTTTACGCCTGAAGTATCCAGTGCACCACGTACGATGTGGTAGCGAACACCTGGAAGATCCTTTACCCTTCCACCACGAATCAATACGATCGAGTGTTCTTGCAGATTGTGACCTTCACCCGGGATATAGGCGTTAACCTCCTTGTGGTTGGTTAGGCGCACGCGGGCCACTTTACGCATCGCTGAATTAGGCTTTTTTGGGGTTGTGGTGTACACACGTGTACATACACCCCTGCGCTGGGGGCAAGAATCAAGAGCAGGAGATTTTGACTTAAACGTCAATTTCGTTCTGCCTTTTCTTACAAGTTGCTGAATGGTAGGCATTTATATTTTGTTTTTAAACCCTTCAAAAATAAGGACTGCAAAGGTATTTAAAGTAAAATAGGATACAAAACCTTGTCTGAAGAATTTTGTACCCTATTTGAGCTCGGATGGCCATAAT
>DAOOCD010000054.1:0-18793 GCA_035408225.1 Cyclobacteriaceae bacterium
GAAAGGATTGTACCGCGTTAGCCTGACCTTGACGATGGAGGGTAAGGAATATTACTTCGAAAAGTTGATGGTGTTATAGCGTATGTGGACAGCCGTAATCATGGGTTTAGCAGGAAGCTTACACTGTGCAGGTATGTGCAGCCCATTGGCTATGGCCATAACATCAAAAAAACCTTTTTTGCGGTACAAGCTTGTTTATAACTCTGGCAGGATACTTACCTATGGTTTACTTGGAGCGCTAGCTGCTGGTTTTGGGAGTCTGTTTATGCTTACATCTTACCAAAGTTTACTATCCTTTTCAATCGGTGCTGTATTTCTTTTGATGGGAATTGGTGCGATCTCAGGAGTACGCATCCCGTATTTGACTGAAGGGTTAAACAGATTTACATCCCGATTGAAGAGCATGTTTAATTTTTGGTTGCAACGGAAGGGGATTACTCCTGTGTTTTTTATGGGTATGCTTAACGGATTGCTACCCTGTGGGCTCACCTATCTTGCTATGACTTATTGCTTTATTCTTCCTACAGCCGTTGATGGATTTGCATACATGCTATTATTTGGTGTTGGCACCTGGCCAGTTATGATCGGTATTACCTGGTTGATGGGATTGGGTTTTAAACGCATAACCGTTAATTATCAAAAGATTACAACTATAGTTTTTATTGCTATTGGTCTTTGGATGGTTGCCCGCTCTTTTACTTCACCCGAATCGCACGCGCATTTGTCCGGAAATGCCTCTACAGAAGAGGTCCTTTGTCCTTGAATACAATTTTGAATTTGGGCTGAATTCCGTACTTTTAGTACAAGAACTCAGCGAAAAATACGTTGATTTAAAAATGTTAGCCAAATGAAAAAAATACTAGTTCCTACAGATTTCTCGAAGCTTTCAATCAATGCCCTTGAAGTTGCTATAGAAATTGCAAAGAAGGCGAATTCTGAAATTGTACTACTGCATGTTGTGGAAGAGGCGGGGGCAGATTCGTTCTCCATTGCGGGCGAGTGGCGTACCGAAGAAAATTGGTCAGACAGATTGTTTACCCTGAAATTAATTGAAAAAGCGAAGGCACAATTAGAAAAATTAGTTCTGGATCCTCGTTTTTCATCCGCAAAGATTAGTGGAGAGTTGCGCCTTGGGAATGCCTTTCATGGCATGCGTACGATTATTACTGAACATAAGGTTGACCTGGTTGTAATGGGTACGCGAGGTCATTCCAAATTGGAGGAAATGGTAATTGGTACAAATACTGAGCGGGTAGTCCGTCATGCCAAATGCCCTGTTTTAAGTATTCACAAAAAACCTGCAAAAGTTGATTTCAAAAATATTGTGTATGCTACAGCCATGCATAAAGATGAAATGGTATTCTCGCGAATGATTAAAAGAACCCAACAACTCTATAACTCAACGGTACACCTGGTTCGGATTAATACTCCGGGTGATTTCCAACGGGATTATGTAGTGAAAGACTATATGGAGAGATTCGCTAAAAGTCTGGGCTTAAAAAATTATACAATCAATGTGTTTAATGATATTACTGAGGAAGATGGCATTGTTTATTTTGCTGAGAGCATCGATGCTGATCTGATTGCCATGGCTACACACGGGCGTACTGGATTTGCCCATGTTATGGCGGGTAGCATAGCCGAAGATGTAGTAGGCCATTCCAAACGACCTGTATTGACATTTGTCGTGAAACATTAATTCACCCAGCATTCAATATATAAAGCCTCCTGAATTTTTAGGAGGCTTTATTTTTAAACTCTAACGTTCGGTTCAATAAGTCATTTTGAAGAATTACTATTTCATATTGGGACTTAATATTTATGCGCAGGAGCATGAAATAAAGCAGGCCTACCGCAAGCTGGCTTTGCAGTATCACCCTGATAGAAATCCATCAAAAGATGCAGAGGCTATTTTCAAAGAAGTCAATGAAGCCTATGAAATTTTAGGAGACTCCCAGCGAAAATTTGAATACGATCAGTTGCTAATCGGAGTCCCGGTATCAAAACCACATCGCGATCCTCGCTATAGGCCACGGCCACCCGGATCTTATAGTCGCTCTTCCAAGAAGAAGGAATTGCTTGAAGTCATGAGATCTTATCTTCGCTATGCAATTATGGTATCAAGGGTTACTTTGCTTTTCTCAGCGGTTTTAATTGCAGATTATTCATTGCCTCTGGAAAAGACACAACGAGAAGTGGTCCATTTAAAAAGCAAAATAGAGTATAGAGGAGCGCGTTCTTATCAGCTAGAACTTGAGGATGGCGAAACTGTGAATCTTAATAGGCAAACGGCTCAGGAATTTCAGCGAGGTTCTGTTATTACAATTTATAACTCTGCTTTATTTTCGGTGCCTTTATTGTTAGAAAATGAAAAGACGCAATTCAAGACAAAAATTCCAGTCTCTATTTATGGTAATTTTGTTTTCTTGCCTTTAGTCCTTCTGATCACATCCTTGTTGGGTACTTTTTATTGGAAAGGGGTTGAGTTTCGTTTTAACCTCGGGGTGGTAAATTTTTTCCTGATGATGTTAAGTTTTATATTTCTTAGGATTCATAGCTTTTAATAATATGAGTAAAAAGAATAACTGGAAATCCCGTGAAGGGGTAGTGTACTCCACCAGCGAAGATTTTGCCTATACCCATCAGAATAATGAAGAGACTGAAACGTTGCCGCCTGGCAAGCAGAGCCTTCGTGTAATGATGGATAACTCAGGTCGTGCTGGTAAACAGGTTACATTAATCACAGGTTTTATAGGCAAAACCACTGATCTTGATGCACTAACAAAATTATTGAAAACGAAATGTGGCGTAGGTGGTACGTCCAAAGACGGAGAGATACTTATTCAGGGGGATGCCCGTGATAAAATTGTTGCCATCCTTACCAAAGAAGGCTACAAAGCACGAAAAATTTGATTTTTGGTGATTAGTATCATTAAACTTTTAAGGGCTGGAATTGGTTTGTATATGTATATTTGATTTCTGTTAAACTTAAAATTTACCACTATGGCTTTTACCCTTCCAGCACTTCCTTATGCATTTAATGCATTAGAACCTCATATCGATGCACGTACCATGGAAATACATCATGGCAAGCATCATAATGCGTATGTAACTAATTTAAATAATGCTGTTACCGGTAAACCGGAAGAGAACCTCAGCATTGAGGAAATATGTACAACTATTTCCAAGTACCCGGTAGCGGTTCGTAATAACGGGGGCGGTCATTATAACCATTCCTTGTTCTGGACAATTATGGGTCCCAATGCTGGTGGCGCACCTACGGGTGTTTTAGCTGATGCCATCAATGCTGCCTTTGGCAACTTCGATGAGTTCAAAACAAAATTCAACGCGGCTGGTGTAGGCCGGTTTGGTTCTGGTTGGGCGTGGTTGATCAAAGACGCTTCTGGTAAACTAGTTATTTCTTCGACACCTAATCAGGATAATCCATTAATGGATGTTGCGGAAGTAAAAGGCACTCCTATTTTAGGATTAGATGTATGGGAGCATGCCTATTATTTGAATTACCAAAATCGCAGACCTGATTATTGCGTAGCATTTTGGAATGTTGTGAACTGGAGCGAAGTGGCTAAACGCTTTGCCGCAAAATAATTTCTTGACTACAATTATTGAAGGGCTGTAGAACACAGCCCTTTTTTTATTTACCGGTATGGATGCTTTTGAGGTAAGCGATCTGTCCCAGGTGGTAAAGATCATGTTGAAATATCCCGGTTATTATATCCAGGTAAGAAGCTTTTTCAGAGTAGACTTTGTCCAGCAGGGAATCATCTTGCTTCTTTAATAGTGTGATTAGTTTTTCCTGCGATTCAGCGAGTAGTGCTTTAATTTTTTCCCAGCTGTTGTTTTTTAGTTTTTCGTTAATGCTCCAGTTGTCTTCACTTTTCATGGAGGGCTTATAAGCAACATCTCCTTCCAATCTTTTAATCAACGCCTGGCGCCAGTAAACCATATGCCATACTATTTGCGCAATGGAATGGGCGTTCTTAGTAGGTTGCCAAAAGGCAGCCTCTTCTGTGACCTGATTAATTATTTGCTGTATTGAATCCCCGTACCAGGGCGATTCACTATAGACTTTTTCAAACTGCTCAATCTTTTCCCGAATTTGTTTTTGAGAAGCCATATACTCACTTCTTTTTAATGATATAGCTAACCCCGACCCGAACAGCAAATTCAGTGTGGCTGAAGAAAAAGTCACCCATAGCCTCAAAGCGCCAGTTCTCGTTCAATGGTTTAGCCCAGCCACCACCCACAGCCGCATCGTTAGCGCCAATCAATCCACGAAAACGTAAAAACACATTATCCATGGGATACCAACGGGCGCCCATCACAAAAGAACTTTTTTGGTCAGTCCAGATATCTACACCTGCACCAGCCGAGAAATTACGTACCACAAAATAATTTGCTTCCAAACCGATTTGAGCTTTTTCGAAGGGATTATTGAAATCTGTTTTGATAAGATCAAAGCCACCACTAATCATTAAGTCGTTGCTGCTCTGAGCCTGAGTGGCTAAAGAAATCAATACTAAAGCGGTAATAGCAAAAATATTTTTCATGACTATTAATTTAAAAATTACTTCTTTTCTTCAATCATTTTCTGGATGGCCAGGTACTCATCGCGTAAGCGGGCCGCTTCCATAAATTCAAGTTCTTTTGCGGCTTTCTCCATGGCTTTGCGGGTGCGATCTGCCATCTTTTCAAGTTCTTCTTTTGATAAGTAGGCTACTACCGGATCTGCTGCCAATGACTTTTCTTCTTCTTCGATATAGTACCGCTTGGTCAATTTCTTTGAATCAGCCACTTTGGTTTGCCCGAGAATAGAATCTTTTGATTTAATAATTGTCTTTGGAACAATGCCGTTTGCAAGGTTGTAATCAATCTGGATTTTTCTTCTGCGATTGGTTTCTTCAATGGCCATTTGCATGGATTCAGTAATCCGATCTGCATACATGATTACACGGCCATTCTCATTTCTTGCAGCACGGCCAATCGTTTGTACCAACGATCGTTGATTGCGGAGAAATCCTTCTTTATCAGCATCCATGATTGCCACCAATGATACTTCGGGTAAATCGAGACCTTCACGCAACAAATTTACACCGACCAACACATCAAATACACCTAATCTTAATTCTCTTAAAATTTCTACCCGATCGAGCGTGGCAACTTCTGAGTGTATGTACCTGCATTTTATGTTAGCGCGCCCCATGAATTTAGTAAGCTCTTCGGCCATTCGTTTAGTAAGCGTAGTTACTAAGACACGTTCTTTTTTCTTTACACGCTCATCGATTTCTTCAAAGAGGTCGTCAATCTGGTTTCGGCTGGGCCTTACATCAATTTGCGGATCAAGTAATCCGGTAGGGCGAATCAGTTGCTCTACGACCACACCTTCCGATTTCCTAAGTTCATATTCCGAGGGTGTAGCACTTACATAAATCACCTGGCCCAGCAAAGCTTCAAATTCATTAAATGTTAGCGGCCGGTTATCCAGTGCAGAGGGTAACCGAAATCCATAATCGACAAGGTTTGCTTTGCGTGAACGATCGCCTCCCCACATAGCCCTAACCTGTGGTACAGTTACATGACTCTCATCGATTACCATCAGAAAATCGTCAGGGAAATAATCGATCAAACAAAAAGGACGGGCACCGGCAGCTCGCCTGTCAAAATAGCGCGAGTAGTTTTCTATGCCACTGCAATAGCCTAATTCACGCATCATTTCCAGATCAAACTCTGTGCGTTCTTTCAACCGCTTTGATTCCAGATGTTTTCTTTCCGATTCAAACATCTTTACCTGCAACACCATATCGTCCTGAATTTCGTGAATGGCAGTTTGAAGCTGGTCTTTAGCGGTAACAAACAAATTGGCAGGAAAGATTACCGCGGTTTTTTCGTCCGAAATTTTTTTCCCGGAAACGGGATCGATCAATTGTATAGCTTCGATCTCATCACCAAAAAAATAAATGCGCAGTGCGTAATCAGCGTAAGCAAGAAATATATCCACGGTATCCCCTTTGACTCTAAAAGTCCCCCGTTTAAATTCAACTTCAGTTCGATGGTATAAGATGTCTACCAGGCCGAAGAGCAGTTTATTGCGGGGAATAATTTCACCTACTTTTAGTTGGATTCTGTTTTTTCCAAATTCCTCAGGGTTCCCAATTCCGTAAATGCAGGAAACTGAAGCCACCACAAGCACATCCCTTCGGCCACTCAATAGCGAAGAGGTTGCGCTCAGCCGTAGCTTTTCAATTTCCTCATTAATGGAAAGGTCCTTCTCTATGTATAAGTTAGAGGATGGAATGAAAGCTTCCGGCTGATAATAATCGTAATAGGAGATGAAATACTCAACGGCATTCTCAGGAAAGAACTGTTTAAACTCTCCATAAAGCTGGGCGGCCAGTGTTTTATTATGGCTTAGAACGAGCGTAGGTCGGTTTGTCTGTGCAATTACATTGGCAATGGTAAACGTTTTTCCGGAGCCGGTTACACCCAGCAAGGTCTGTTGGGCTTCACCCTCGTTTAACCCTTGCACCAGTTTTTCAATCGCTTTAGGCTGATCACCGGTGGGCTCGTATTCGCTATTAAGTTTAAAATCCATGAACAGGAAAGTTAACAGTTATTCAAATAACCAATAACTGTTTTTCCAGATGAATAGTTGCTAATTAGTTATTCCAGATCGCCCACGACTTTTCTGCCTGAATATGAAGCATTTCAAGTCCGTTCTTAATGTGCGCATTACGCATTTCGGCTTTTTGCAGGAAAAGTGTACGGGCCGGATTGTAAATCAAATCATAGATATAATGATCCGGTGTCAGCAAATCATAATCAATAGGAGGGCAGGTATTTGTATTTGGCGACATACCCAAGGGGCTCGTATTGATGATCAGATTTGCGTTTGAGATTGGAGTACCGTCTTTTTCAAGACTTTCGTAGGTGTGTTGACCTTTGCCTTTTTCGCGCGAAACCAGCTCAAAGGAGATTGACATTTTTTTAAGAGCCTGCTGCACGGCTTTTGAAGATCCACCCGTTCCCAGTATCAGGGCTTTTGGATTCTTTGTGGCAGGGAACCACTTTTCAAGCGATTCATAAAAAGCATCACTATCCGTGTTATATCCTGTTAATTTTCCTTTCTGAATTTTGATCACGTTCACGGCTCCGATTTTGCGGGCCTCTGAATCGATGTCACTCAGGAATTTAATTACTTGCTCTTTGTAGGGAATCGTTACATTCAATCCTGCTAACTCCGGATTTTCATCCAGAAGGTTTTTTAGCCCATCGATATTTGGCAAAGAATATAAATCGTAGTGGTAATCGCGAAGCCCTTCTCTGAAGAACTTCTCATCAAAGTAAGATTTAGAAAATGAATGACTAACGGTTGCACCTATAAGACCAAATTTCTTTTCCATGATTTACGATTTTGTTTTTAACATAGCCGCAGTTTTTTCAATGGCTACTACTAAGAAAACACCCAAGGCAGCACATAAAATAGCTTTGAATACCAGCGGGTCTTGTCCGGTTTTAGAAAAATAATCCCAGGGCAAAATACTTTTATCAAATGCGGGTACTTGCACACCTTCATGATTTAGCCTGAATGAAATAACTTGTTTCCAGGGCCATACTTTGTTTAGCGAACCGATCATAAAGCCGCCTAGCAAAGCTAAGGTAGGAAAACGATAATGTGTTAAAATCCAACTTAAAAATCGGGAAAAGCCCAGAAGGCCCAGAAAACAGCCTAAAACGAAAACGATCACTACAGGAATATTCATTTCGGTCAAGGCGGTGATCATATATTCATACTTTCCAATAAGTAAGAGTATAAAGGCACCGGATATACCAGGTAAAATCATTGCGCAAATAGCAAGCGCTCCGCAGAAGAAAATAAATGGGTAATTGGTTGGTGTTTCGGTGGGTGAGATTATGGTAATTAAATAAGCAATAATAATTCCGGCAATAAATGAAAGCACACTACTCAAACTCCATTTGGTAATATCTCGTAATATAAGCGGAGAGGAAACAAGAATAAGGCCAAAGAAGAAAGACCATATTAAGATGGGATGATTATCCAACAAATAGGTCATTAACCGGGCCAACGAGATAAGGCTTGTCACGATACCACCCAATACGGTGATCAAGAAACTGCCATTTATTTTTTTCCAGAAATCTGCAATTTGAAATTGTGTCAGCAATCGAATTGCCTCAACGTCAATTGACTTAAGAGAGTTAATTAATTCTTCGTAAATCCCGGTAATGAATGCGACCGTGCCACCGGATACCCCAGGAACGACATCAGCCGCACCCATGCTGATGCCCTTAAGGTAAAGTAGAAGATAATCCTTAGTAGTTCTCAAGAATTATTAATCAGCGTAGAAAGGAGGAGTCGTGTTGTCTTTTTTTCTTTCTAGGCCAAGAAAATGAAGGAATGTATCTCCACGTAAACCTAACCGAATCGTTTCCAATGGAATGACTTCATTTGGCGCGATGTTCCCTAAATTCACATTAGTTCCTAATAACTTAATGAACCAAACTTGTTGTGCTTTTTGAGGTGCTTCCCAGATGATTCGTTCAAACGGGATTTTGGTAAGAATTTCCTGAACCAAACCAGACCGAACTTCACCAGAGGAACGGAACAGTCCAACATTTCCACCTTCACGAGCTTCTCCAATTACTTTCCACGCGCCAGCATCCAATTCTGTCTGCATCAATTCAATCCACTGGTATGGCGGAATGATCTTATCAGCATCTTTAGAGCCTACTTCGGAAAGTACAGTAACCTGTTCAGATAGTCTGCGGATGTAATCTAATTTCTTATCGTGATCAAGATCGATCGATCCATCGGAAACTTCAGCAAAGGACATATCATATTTGTCCAATACTTTGCGGTAATCGTCAAATTGATCGCGGATGATAAAAGCCTCGAATAAGGTGCCACCAAAGTATGTGGGGATGCCTGCATCTTTATAGACTTTCAATTTCTCTTTTAAGTTGGGAGTTACATACGATGTTGCCCAGCCTAACTTAACGATATCTACGTGGTCGGCAGCAATACTCATAAAATCTTCAGCTTCCCGTACACTCAGGCCTTTATCCATGGCCATGGTGAAACCCATTTGCCTGGGCTTTACGGTTCGCTCAGGCAGGTTTTTAAGATTGTAATTCATTAGGGGTTGTCTTTTCTAAACTGATCAATAATCTTTTGCAAGGCCTTTTGTGTTTCAATTTTTGGAAAGAAGTCATATAAAACTTCGTGGCCTTTAAAATCCAAAATTAATGCATTTTCCAGATAATTCAGTGCTTCTTTAAACTGCCCTGATTCGATCAGGTAAACTGTCATTCTGTAGAAAAACTCGGGTTCATCTGGAATTTCTTCCATACCCTGAAGCAGAACTTCAATGGCTTTCTGATGTTCGCCCTGTTCGTAGTAAATAAAAGACCAATTGAGCCAGACTTCTTTGTCATCAGGTCCTAAAATGCTGGCTTCTTCATATGCGCTTATGCTTGAAATTGTATTTCCAATCTTAAACTCAGCATGAGCAGCCGCTTTCCAGTATTCTGCGTTATGGGTGTTTATCTTTATTGCCTTGTTGAAGAAGTGAAGAGCCTGATACCACTTTTCCTGCTTTTCAAGACAACTGCCGGCACCAAACCAGGCTTCATCATACAAAGAATCAAGTTTAGTTGACTTCTGAAAATATTTTAAACCTAAGTCATACTGTTGCAGGTTTTCATAAGCAGCACCCATGCAGCAATACACTTCCGGGCTAGGGCCTTCGATCTCAATAGTTTTGCGAAATTCTTCTAATGCTTTGTCATACTTCTCCAGATTCATAAAAGAATTACCCATATTGAAATGGGCCGAAGCAAAATTCTCATCGATGGCAATAGCATACTCATACGCTTCTATGGCTTCTTCGAAGCGTTCCAGTTTATTACATACAATTCCTAAATTATACCAGGCGGCACCTGAATAAGGGTCTTCATCAATGAACTTTTTGTAGTAAGAGAGACTGCCTTCCAATTGGCCGACTACATCGAGGCAGAAGGCAAGTTCATACAAAGAACCTTCATGACTGATATTCTCCTCGATAGATTTTTTATACACCTCAATAGCCTGCTCATACTTTTCCATACTCTGATAAGCAAGACCGATGTTATAATAAATTTCATCTTGCTCTTCTTCGGCAAAAGCAAGAGTTTCTTCATATAAAGCAATGGCATCTTCATATTTTCCTTGTAAAGAAAGTATAGACCCAATGGATAAATAAACTTCTAAATCGTGGGGATGAAGATTTCTGGAACGTTCCAAAAGTTCTAGCGCTTCTTCATAACGCTCAAGATTAGTAAAAATCTGAGCTTTTACTGTTAATAATTCTGTAGAGAAAGGATATTGGTCAATGGCCTGATCGACAGCAGTAAGTGCCCGTTTGAATTTGCTTTTTTCAAGATAGTACCCGATGATTGTTTCGTAAGAATCGATATCGAAGAACTCGCCATGATTATGTTTGAGATTCTCTTCATACCGCTTGATCAACTCCTCTTCTTCCTGTCGCTTTCTGAATTCCTGGGCCATCCGCTAAAAGGTTTTCCTAAGATAGACAAAATTGTCTTTTCCTAAAATTCTGGTGGCAAATTTCAGGTAATAATTATCCTAAGGCAACCTTGTTCTTTTTATTTGTTTGTAGTATAAGCCTGTAGGTAATGTTGACAGCACCAGTCCAGTGTTTCATCAAGATTTCTGAAGGAAATGGCTAATTGCTGAATGGCTTTCTGATTCTGAAAGTAAAAATTTTCTTTGGTCACTTTTGCTGATTGTCGGGTAATCAGAGGCTCGCTGCCCACCAACCGCGAACGCAGTTCTTCTAAAAAAGCAGCGGTACTTAAAATCAGCGGGTTGATTCTAATGGAGGGAGATTTTTTTTGGAATCGCACGGCAATCTGGTCAAACAATTGTTTAATTGGAATCGAACCCGCATTGGCAATATATTTCTCTCCAGAAATATTTCTGCTATAAACTTGCCACACGATTTCCACTACATCGCGCACATCAACGTAATTGATCTTCGTGTCAGAATAAAATCGTTTTTCTTTCCATACATATTGAAATAACTGGGCGCTGCTTTTTGACCAATCGGTGGGAGCTAATATAACCGAAGGGTTAATCACGGATACAGAAAGCCCTTCTTCAGCTGCCCGCCATACTTCTAATTCGGCCAGGTATTTTGATTTTGCATAATCCGAGTTCAGATCGCTTTCTATCCACCGGGCAGCTTCATCAATTTCAACACTTCCCTTCTTTCTTCCCAAGGCTGCAACGGAGCTAATGTGTATTAATCTTGGAATGTGCATGGACAGACATGCGTTTACTACGTTTTGAGTACCCTCCACATTTACCTCCATTATTTTTTTTATTACCCGAGGGTTGAATGAAACAAGGGCCGCTGTATGGATAACAGTTGTAACATCCTTAAATGACTCTTGTAGCGAAACCGGATTTAAAATATCTACCTCGCGCCACGTAACGTGATTCAGGTCGTTTAGATGTGAAAGATCACTTTCTCTTCTTCGGAGCGCAATAACAGGAACCTGTTCACTTACCAGTTTGCGAAGTATGTAACTGCCGAGAAGTCCGTTGGCGCCTGTTATAGCAATCATGAATCAGAGGCTGTTATTAAGAAGCGGTAAATCTACAGCTTTTCTAAAGTTCTTATCTTGTATGGCATTTTCAAGCAAATTCATATAGAGCAAATTGTGACAATCACTGCCTAATAAATCTACCCATCCTTTTTCAATCAGTTTAAGCGCTAAGCGCTGGATCGGTTTAGAATAAAACCCAATAATGGATGGAATATTGATTTGAAGCAATACACCCCGGTCTCGCAATTCTTCTGCTTTTTCCATAGTCATATATCCATATCGTTCAGGGTGCGCCAGGATAGGTTTGTATCCTTGTGTGATTGCTTTAAATATGAAGTCCTTCAATTGGTAGGGCTCATTCAAAAAATTCGTTTCGAAAAGAAAATATGATTTTCCAAAAGTAAGCAGAGGTTCGTGAGCATCTATTTTCTTCAGCAACTCTTCATCCAGGTAATACTCAGCTGCAGCCTCGATTTCCATGGCAATATTTTCTTTGACTAATTGATCCTTTAATTCAGCCAGTTTCTGTTTAATTTGTTCTGGATCGTTTCTGTAATAATCACTCATTATATGAGGAGTTGTGATCAACTTGCGATAGCCCAGGCTATAAAAATGCCGGATTAATTCAAGGGCTTCATCATGAGTCTTCACACCATCATCTAGTGCTGCCAGCAGATGGGAGTGCATATCTGTGTGCAGAGGACTTTGGAATGGCTTTTTAGATCGAAAGAAGGAAATCACTTGATGCGCAGTATTTTTTTCCAGCGCCCTTTCAAAGGTGTGCGGTCTTCATAGTAGCCATATCCATAATAGTTATTATTAACAGGCATGGCATTGAGCACTGTTGAGACATGACTTAGCTTGTTTATGGTAATTACCCGAAGCAAGTTATCCATGAAATCTTTCCGGGAATAGTTTGCACGGAACACGTAAATCGATAAGTCGGATCGCTTCATCGCCATAATGCCATCGGTAACCAGTCCTACCGGTGGGGTATCAATAACAATGTAGTCGTATGCTTTTTTAAGATCTTCAATGAGATCGGTGAATTCTCCATTAAGCAGTAATTCAGAAGGATTCGGGGGGTGGGGCCCTGAAGGAATGAAATCAAAATTTTCCAATGCAGTCTTGGTTACACAATCCGTCCATACATTCTTTTTGATTAGAATAGTACTCATGCCTTTGTTTGAATCATTTCCGGCAGGATACTTTTCATTTTTTGGCTTGCGCATATCCAGATCAACCAACACAACTTTTTTTCTCGACAGAGCCAGTACTCCTCCTAAGTTCATTGCCAAAAAGGATTTACCTTCTCCTGAAATAGTTGAGGAAATGGTAATGACTTTGCTTTTACTTCCCGAGTTAAAAAACTCCAGATTGGTTCGCAGGGTTCGTATGGCTTCGCTCACTACGGATTTTGGGTTATCAATTACATGAAAAATTGTTTCCGCAGTGTGGCGTGATGTTGGGATAACTCCCAATAAGGGTATTTGAATACCACGTTCAACTTCCCTGGCACTCGTTATTTTATTGTTGATTAGGTATAAAATTCCGATCAGAAAGAAATTCAAGACAATGCCCGCTACCAGTCCAATGCCCAATATCAAATAACGCTTTGGCGAAATAGGATCTTCCGGTAATGTGGCTGGCGACAGAATTTTAAAATCTGGAGTGCTGCCCGCTTGTGCAATTTCAAATTCTGCTTTGGATTGCATCATGGACAAATAGAACTCCTCATAAAGTTTATAATACCGCTGATTTTTTGAGAACTGGGTATTTTTATCGGGCATTTCAGCAAACTCTCTTTCGAGAAGATCTTTTCTTCGGCCCAGCTCGGCCAGGGTAGTAAGCCACTCCTTCTTTATTTCCGTCAATTGCGAAAACACCTGATCTTTTAAAGCCTTTAACTCGTGTTCCTTTTGCTTGAAGGCAAACGTATTTTCATTGTACGCTAAACCGAGTTTGTCTCGTTCCTGGGTTATTTTATAAAGCTCCTCAATTCTCTTGTTGATATAATCTGGCAAAAATTTGTAGGGTTGGTTCGCTGTAGTAACTTTTCCGGCAGTAATCGTTTCCAGAAGAGAATTTAGTTCAATCATTTTTTTGTTTAACTCATACCGCTGCGAATCCACTTTATTTATAGCTGCAATAGTTCTTTTGAGATCCAGGTTAAGATCGCTGCTTTTATTTTTTAGTGTAAAGTTTTCAAAGTAATCTTCAAAGCCTTCCATTCTCTTTTCAACCTGGGCCAGTTCATTATTAAGCCAATCTATTTTTTGTTTGTTGGCAAGGTTTTTCTGTTGATTACTATATAAAATATAAAGTGAGTCGATCTTATTAACGATAACATGAGCTTTCAATGCATTGTTGTCGCGAAAAGAAATGCGAATGGTGTTGGCATTAAAATTAAGCGGGTCAACCTGAATGTTTTTAGATAAATAGTCAATCAAACGGGCTCGGCTGTTTAGAACGAAGTAATAGTTGTTGCCGTCATTTTCAACAAAATATTTTGTCTTCACGATGGATAACACAGTTCCATCTAATTCAATAGGATTGCCGAAGGTGCCCTGAATTATTTGCTTACCCGGATTGTTCCCAACCTGTACACTGTATTTGTTGTTTTCCAGAAAATCAAAATAGATGGGTACATCATAATGAACAGGATTGATGTTAATGATCCTAACAAGAAATGTTGATCGCCTGTACATCTCATCTTTCAGGACCTGACCAACGGAGTAATAACTTGTTGACAGATCAAGAGAATCAATTAGTTTACTGAAAAATATCTTTGATTTTATTTGTTCGATCTCACCTGAAACAATGTTAAGGTTTTGATCTTCAACCATCATCGTTTTGATACCTAACTCAGTAGCATCGCGTTTTATATCTAACTTAAGTTCGGATTCGGATTCAAATAAATCTTTTGTATATCGTATGGTAAGGTATGCCGCCAGGTTGGCAGCCAGAAAAATAATAATAAACCATACGCGGTACTTTTTGAAAACCGCTGTTAACTTTTCAAAATCAATGGAATCCGTATTGCCTGGAGACTTTATATCCATGAGATTCTAACTGATCAATAACTTTTAAGAACAATAACTAATGTAGTAAGACTTATTAACAGACTAAGTGCTCCGGAATAATCACGAAGGGCTTCACTAAATGGCCTTCGAACAGGTTCAACATAGATAACATCTCCTGGATCCACCAACATATTACCTTCCCTGAACCCCTGAATGGTGCTCAAGTCAATTTCAAAAACAGTTTCGCCTCGAATTACCTTTATATTTTGTGCTTTGGAATCATTTGTAATCCCTTTGGCAAGCGCCAGTACTTCAAGCAGATTCATGTTTTCGTTGGTCAGTGGTATTACCTGGCCACCCACTGCACCTAGTAACACAACCCGTTTGTTTGTATATGACAGTAATACGAATGGCTCTTTGAAAAACTTAGCATATTCTTTTTGGAGAATTTCTTCTGCCTGACGTAGCGTCATATTTTCCAGGTTGATTTCGCCAATCATTGGAAAGCGAACGATTCCCTTCAGGTCAACCAAGTAAGTAGGTTCTTTTTGGTCAGATTCCTGTACAACTCCATTCTTCTGGCTTAATTCTGGATTGGGGTCAATCAGACGCTCGCCTTGGTTTGAATAAAGTTCAAGGCTTAGCAAATCATTCTTTTGAATCCTGTAGTTCTTTTCAACCGAGCTTACTTCCTTTTTTACTCGTTCTGGTTCAACACCTTCTGTGGATTTGAACATGATGTTTTGCTTATAGGAAGCGCATGACATCAGAAACAGAAATGAAGCAAAGGATAGAATGCGCACAAATAGTAACTTTTAATCAGGTGAAATTACTGATTTTATCAATAACTCAGGAAAGCAGTGTGATCTTTGGCGAGCAAGTTACCCGGCAGCCTGAAGACTAGAAATCTCGTTCAAGTATTTGGTAATCACCAGTTTTTCATCAAACTCAAATTCAATCTTCTTTCTTCCGTTTTCACCAAACTTTTTAAGAGTTGCATCATCCAATGAAAGCATCTGCTCCATTTTTAAAGCGAGGTCTTCTGAATTTTTTAGTTTACAAAGCAAGCCGTTGTAATTGTGCTCCACTACATGATGACAGCCAGGTACATCGGTGGCAACAATCGGCTTTGACGAACTGGCCGCTTCCAGCAAAGTGCGGGGAGTTCCTTCCCGGTAAGAGGGTAATACTATACAATCCGCTTCGTTGATAAATTTTCTTACGTCATCGGTGGTGCCCAGATATTCTATCGTGTTCGATTTAACCCAATTATCAATCACTGGCAATTGAATACCCCTTTTATGCTCTGGGTCTTTGGCTCCCAATATTTGAAACCGTGCGTCAACACCCTTTTTCTTAAGTTTTTTAACTGCTTCGATATATTCCATAATCCCCTTGTCAGTTATCAGGCGTGAGATCAGTAGAAATGTGAATGTCTTATTTCTCTTGAATTCTGTAGGCTGAAATTTACTGAGGTCTATACCAGAGCCAGGAATCAAATCAGCTGATTTTGCTGGAATAAGGTCTTTGTTAAGAAAAAGCGCCAGGTCATCAGGATTCTGGAAATATACTTTTCTCGGAAAAAGGAAGGCTATCTTATACAGAAGCATAGCGATACCTGATACCAGATTATTTTTGAGAAAAACTGTGCCCAAACCGCATACATTATTAATAGTAGGGATCCTTAGCGCACTGGCTGCCAGGGTTCCATACACATTTGGCTTAATCGTATAGTGTAGAATTATATCTGGTTTCAGCTTTCTATAAATGTCCCATAATTCAAACGTCAGGGCTATATCTTTAATTGGATTGGCCCCACGACTATCCATTTTTACATCATGATGCGTACATCCGGCCTCCTCTAAAAGGTGTGTGTAGTTGTCGTGAGGGGCGATAGTATGTACATCATAGCCTTTTTCCAGAAGCGCTTTTACAAAATTCATCCTGAAATTGAAGATGTTCCAGGAAGTGTTTAACACGATAGCTACTTTCATTTGCCAACTTGTCCGGCTTGACTGGCCGGATTAAGACTTTAGGTTAGGTTTAACTTTACTATAAAGCACAAAAATCGTGAAATTCTTACAAAGTTATTACATGTATTATCCGAAATTGGAAAAAAGTAACCGGTTCTTAATTCGATGGATGAGAATAAGGTAAGTTTGAATTTGAACAGATATAATTAATGGTAAAAGCAGTTTTAGTAGCGTTGGCAGATAAAAACCCAGACATCACAAACGAGCATCTGGATGAAATGGCATTTCTTGCTGAGACAGCTGGGATTCAGACAGAACACCGGTTTGTGCAGCGTTTACCTCAGCCCGATGTTCGCACTTTCGTGGGGAAGGGAAAGTTGGCTGAGATAAAAGACTTTGTGGTTTCCAATCAGGTTGATAACGTAATTTTTGATGATGACCTCAGTCCCTCACAATTAAGGAACCTGGAGAAGGAACTCAACACGCCAGAAAAAGAAGGTAAAGTCAGAGTATATGACCGAAGTCTCCTGATTCTTGACATATTTTCAATGCGGGCACAAACAGCACAATCACGCGCTCAGGTTGAATTGGCAATGAATCAATATCTGCTTCCCCGGCTAACCGGGATGTGGACTCACCTGGAACGACAGCGCGGAGGCACGGGTACAAGGGGCGGATCGGGTGAAAGAGAAATTGAAACGGATCGCAGAAATATCCGTTATCGAATCTCTTTGCTTAAAGATGAGTTGGAGAAAATTGATAAGCAGCGCAAAACCCAGCGCAAATCGCGCAGCAATGTAGTTCGGGTGGCATTGGTTGGGTATACCAATGTGGGTAAGTCTACCTTAATGAATTTGCTTTCTAAATCAACTGTGAAAGCGGAGAACAAACTGTTTGCAACTGTTGATGCCACCGTACGCAAAGTGGTAATTGGTGATATTCCCTTTTTGCTTTCCGATACGGTGGGATTTATCAGAAAACTACCCCATCACCTGATCGAGTCTTTCAAGTCAACCCTCGATGAAGTAAGGGAAGCTGATATTTTATTGCATGTGGTGGATGCAGCTCATCCATTTCACGATAATCAAATTGAGGTGGTAAAAAACACACTCGGTGAATTGGGGGCCGGTGATATCACAACAATTTTGGTATTAAATAAAATTGATCTGCTTGAGAAAAAAGAAGAGCCACTTCATTTTGACGAACTGAAAGGATATTATCGTGAGCATGGTTTTGATAATGTAGTTTTTATCTCGGCTGAGAAAAAGGAGAATATTCAGGAATTGAGGAAAATGCTATTTGAAGAAGTAAAGAAAAAGCATTTGACCATCTATCCTAACTATGTAGCCTCCTCAGATTACGTGTTTATCGAGTAGCCAGAATGTAAGCTGAAATGCTGGTTTAACTGCCAGATGAATCCCCTCTATTTTCCCCTTAAATGGATTCATTTCCATTGATAACCATTCGTTGTTATGAAATGGAAATATGGATTATATTTCAAAAAGTTAATTTCAACCTCTATGATAAGAAATATCCTGTTTTTTGCTTTAGCCCTTACCATTTGTTTTTCTGCAAAGGCGCAACGGAATAAAAAAGAGCCAGTAACAACTCCCGTTGGGAGTTTAACGGCTACTGATCTCAACGCTTATTATAATTCCGTAAAATGGAGAAATATAGGCCCTTTCAGGGGTGGCCGGTCGGTTACTGCCACCGGAGTGGTTGGCGATATTAATACCTATTATATGGGTACCACAGGTGGTGGCCTTTGGAAAACAGATGATTTGGGTATCAGTTGGAGAAACATTTCGGACGGATTTTTTAAGACAGGTTCAGTAGGTGCAATTGCTGTCGCTGAGAGTGATCCAAACGTTGTGTATGTGGGTATGGGCGAACATGCTGTGCGCGGAGTAATGACTCATCATGGCGATGGCGTTTACAAATCGACCGATGCGGGAAAAACATGGAAGAAAATTGGTCTGGATTTAACACAACATATTTCGCGCATTGCCATTCACCCAAAAGATCCTAATCTGGTATATGTGGCAGCGCAGGGTGCATTGTATGGAAAGTCTCAAGATCGTGGTGTTTTCAAATCCACGGATGGTGGAAGTACCTGGTCTAAAGTTTTATATGTAGATGACAAAACCGGAT
>DAOOCD010000055.1:0-18746 GCA_035408225.1 Cyclobacteriaceae bacterium
TCTTTTTGCATCCACAAAAGTTACGGGCCCATGGCGTGTATATTTATGTTCTACAAAAACATCTGCAGTACCTTTCACGTGAATGGTATCTTTGATGGTCTTCATATCTTCCCAACCGTCTTTGTATTTGTACTGATTCAGATTTTTTGGATTTAATTCGTACACCATTAAATCTTCGCCATCAATATCAAAAATCGTAAGGCCCCACGCGCCAAACTCATTGTGGCCAATGGATACACCCGGAATAGTTGGTTCGCCACCGCCCACCACATTCCATCCTGGCGCATTAAGGTGCACCATATAGCGCAATGAAGGTGCAGAGAGTGCACGGTGCGGATCATTCGCCAACATCGGAGAACCAGTTTCTGACTTCGCGCCACTCACAATCCAGTTATTACTACCAATGGATCTTTGTTCCGCAGAAATCATTTCTTCATAATCGTGTTGGTCAAGTTGCGCTACTTGTCGATAATGATTGAGATCCGGATTTGCGGAAGCAATCAAATCTTCGGGGGTAAACGTTACTGGTTTGCGAAAAGCATCGTAGAGCTCGATTACATTTTCAAATAATCCTTGAGGATCGATAGCAGCATCCAGTTCCAAACGCGGTTGGCCGGGCTCAAAGACTTTTATTTTCTTAACCTCATTAGCTCCCAGCAGAGAGACTGCTCTTGCTGTTGAAACTTCATCGGGCAAATTACCCAGCAAGCCTTGGTGCCTGGAGATAACGAGATCGGGCGTCCACCGACCTGCTTTAATTCCCAACAATTGAAATTCTAGTGGTAAAAGTTTGGGATCTTTTTCGGTTTCTGTTATGTAAGCATTAATGCCTTCTGTGAAAGAGTTAATGATTGCTTCCCCATGCGGATGATAATGATTGAGTTCTTTTTTCAGATCGCCACGAAATTTGAAAAGCCTTACTCCAATGTCACGCTTCAACTCTTTTTCACCCATAATTTCTGCCAGTGTACCGGAAGCCTGTCTGCGCCATAATTCAAATTGAAAGAGGCGGTCTTTGGCGGCACTATATCCTTGTGCGAAAAAGAGATCGTGCTCGGTTTGCGCATAGATGTGATTGATGCCATATTCATCGCGAAGAATTTCTACCGGTTTTTCAAGACCCGGGGTTGAGAGCTCGTTTCCCGAATTGCCGGAGTCTTTACAGGAAACCAAAAAGAGTAACCAAAGCAATAGTAAGTTTTTCATTTTAAAGGATTGACAAATGAAATCTATCTCCTTTACCCAAGAAATGAAAAGAGAAAGTGATGAGCGGAGTTAATTAATGGCCACAGATTCAGAGAGTATATCAGTAAATCTGTGGCTTGTGACTCTATGAAGCAGCAATCTTACCTACAGCATCAATAAACCGATCTAGATCTTTAGTGGTTGTATACACGTGTGGTGTAACCCGTACTGTATTTACATTTTCCCATTTGATGGAAACCGTATGGATCCCATAATCACTCATCAGTTTCGAAGACACATCACCTACATCCATGCCGTCAATACTAAACGTACCCAGCGCACAAGAATATTCAGGCTTGAGTGAGATGTGAAGTTTAACCCGCGGATTTTTTGTAACCGCATCGCACCAATAGCGTTTCAGATAGTGCAGACGTTCTTGTTTGCGCTTGCCACCAATAGCATTATGAAAATCGATAGCCTGACCGATGGCTTGCTCGGGTGCAAATGACCGCGTGCCCAACGCCTCGAACTTTCTGATGTCCGGACTCAGGGGTTTATCGTTCGGAAAGATAGGCCATGTTTTTTCGATCAAAGGTTTGCGCACGTACATCAGGCCGGTGCCGAAGGGTGCACACAACCACTTGTGCAAGCTTGTGCCGAAGTAATCGCAGTTAAGATCTGAGATTTTATAATCGACATGAGCAAACGAATGAGCCGCATCTACTATGCTAATGATACCACGCTTGCGGGCTTCTGCACACAGTTTGGCAGCCGGTAAGATTTGTCCTGTCCAGGTAATTAGATGTGTGATGTGCCAGATTTTAGTTTTGGAAGTGGTAGCATCAACGTATGCTTTGATCACAACATCATCATTATCGACAGGGAGGTTTAGATTAATCCAATTGATCTTTACACCTTCCCGTAGTTCGCGTTGTTTCCAGGCGTGGATCATGTTGGGGTAATCCTGTTTGGTCATTACAATTTCATCACCCCGTTTCATATCAATGCCCCACGTAAAGGTGCCTAGCGCTTCGGTAGTGTTGCGATTGATGGCCAGCTCCTCATGACTTACTCCAGCCAGGTCGGCCAGTTTTCTGCGCAGGGGTTCGCGGCCGCGATCCAGGATTTGCCACATATAGTAGGTAGGCGCTTCGTTGCTTAAATGATAGTATCGATCTACGGCATCCTGTACCACTTTGGGTTGCGGACTTACTCCTCCATTGTTGAGGTTAAGAAGATTAGGGCTTACGGTATAGGCTTGTGCCATTCTCGCCCACAGTTCTTCATCGCCTGCAGCCTCCAACGGAGAAAGTTTATTCAGCGAGAACAAGGCTTCCGAAACATCTTCCGCAAGTGCCTGGCTTACTAACGGAGTAAGTGAAAGTGCACTAGCGGTGCCAATTACTTTTTGAAAGAACGATCTGCGGGTTGTCATAGTTTTTAGAAATTTGAGGATTAATCAATTTGAATGTACGGAAAGGAAGCTTTAACTACAACAACAGATCATTTAATGGTTAATCATTCCTCAAAATTCAGCGGATTTATTTATATTGAATACTAACCCTGTTATTCAAAATCATTTGGCTTAAAAATAAATTGTCATGACAAGGAAATTGTTTCCAATGATCTTTCTTCTTTCTGCATGCACCATACACGAAGAAAAAAAGCAATCTTCTTTTCCTGTTTTAACCGTTTCTGAAGATGAGTGGGCGACCTATGAAGGCCGATGGTTAACTAAAGAGGGTATCATGCGGTTTGAGCTCTCTTTGAAAAATGGAACTGTGGGTATCGACTCATTTTATAAGCTCTTGGAATCAACTGAATCAGATAGCTTGGCAAGCGGTACTATTAGTTATGGTATGTATTCCACTTACTATGGATCTGCAAAGAATGAATTACACATTTGTTTGCATGGGTTAAGTGACTATATGCATGACGTCCATTTTAGAATAAAAAAACCAAATATACCGGATGAAATGTGTTTCATAACTCGAGGAAATGATGAATTACTACCTTGCGATAATGGGTTTAAACCAATTACAACAGACTGGCGATATACACTCCATAAGAGATCAAAGCTATTTACAATTGAGGGCTATATTACGTTTGATGAGGATACTGTTGATTTTTTTGAACGCAATACCTTCGATCGTTGGAAGCTCACAGAGTTAGGAGAGTTTAATGAACTTAGAACAAAATATAAGCAGTTCGCAAGAGTAAAATATGAAGGCATTTATCTGAAAGCATTAGCCTACTCAGTTATGGATACTACTTCTCAAGGTGGAGAAAATGCTCTCGTTATAAAACGCATTTTGAATTTTGGTAATGATACTGATTAAGAATGGTTGGATACTTCCGGTAATTTAAATTCATCAACTCACCTTATCCAGCAAACGTAGTTTTGTTGCCTTCCACGCAGTAGTTGCCACCACAGCCAATGTCATACAACCGCCAAAAATTATGGATGGAACAACACCTATCAACTTCGCGGCCACGCCAGATTCCAGCATCCCGATTTCATTCGATGAGCCAATAAAAATACTATTCACTGCGGATACGCGGCCTTTCATATTTTCAGGAGTGAGCGTGTGAATCAATGTGCTGCGCACAATCACACTCACACAATCAAACATGCCGCTTAAAATGAGGATGCCCATCGATAACCAGAAGCTTGTAGACAAACTGAAACCGATCATACATAGTCCAAATCCGGCAACGCACCAAAGCAAGATTTTACCAATTCTTTTTTTAATGGGATGATGTGTGATATACACCGCCATGGCTACCGCACCGATAGCCGGTGCCGAGCGCAGAAAACCAAGACCTACCGTACCCACATGCAGGATTTCATCTGCAAAGATGGGGAGCAACGCAACAGCGCCACCAAACAGTACAGCAAACAAATCGAGCGAAATTGCGCTCAGGATAATTTGATTATTAAAGACAAACTTGATGCCTGCCTTTATTTTTTCCCAAATTCCCTGCTCTTCACTTAGCGGTGGCAGCTTCCGGTTTGGAATAGAGAGATAACAAAACAAAGCTGTAACAACTAAAAAAGCATCGGCAGTATACGCTGCGGTAATTCCAAAAAAACCATAAATCAAACCACCTATCATGGGGCCGCCCACTGACGCGCTTTCCCAAATCGTGCTGTTCCAGGTAATCGCATTTTGATACAAGGACCGGTCAACTAGCTGTGGCATAAAAGAAAAATTGGCGGGAGATAAAAACCCGCGTGCAATACCACTTACAAAAATGACTACGTAAATAGGAAAGGTGCTGTTCGCTAAAAGAAAAGCCCCGAGGTTAGTAGTGAAATAAAGCAAGGCCGCAGAGCACAATGCCAGCAAGCCAACACAAGCCAGAATAATTTTCTTGCGTTCTACTATATCAGCAAGGTGGCCTGCATAGAGCGAGACGGTTATTGCCGGAATAGCTTCAGCGAGGCCAATCAAACCAAGGGATAAAGGATCTTTAGTTAACTCATACACTTGCCAGCCTACAACAACTCCTTGTATCTGAATGGCCAATGTGATGAAAAGTCGGGAGAGAATGAATAACCGGAAATCACGAACCTGTAATGCAGCGTATGGATCTGATTTAATCATAAATCTTTACCGCAAAGACGCTGAGGCGCAAGGGAATGCGCATTAAAGTTATTAACAAACCTTTTGAATCCATCCTTCAATAAAGGAACATTAAAATTTATCAAAAAGCCAAGGCGCTTGTCAGCAAGTTTCAGATAGCTGATAATTTGAGTTTCGTGAACAGACAGAATTACTTCAATGGATTTTAATTCTATAATAATTTCATCCTCTACTAAAATGTCAATTACATAATCCTTATTAAGTGTATAACCTTTGTATTGCAAAGGAATCGGCAGCATAGTAGTTGTCTTGATATTACGCAAGAATAATTCTTTGACCAGATATTGCTGGTATACTGACTCAAGAAGGCCAGGTCCCATCTCTCTATGAACAGCGATTGATGCATCCAATATCTCTCTTGAAAGTGAATTGAGAACTTCCTTAGTCATTGCGCCTTAGCATCTTTGCGGTAATTATTAAGACAGAATTTTATCGATAGCCTCGATCGCTTTCTGCTGCCGCGTTGTCCAGTCGCCATTAATCTCAACGAAGGGAACTCCCGTATTCACAACTTCCTTTTTGTGAATGTTCCATAAATCTTCGCGCTTATCAGGATGTTCACGCAATGGATCAGTAATCCACGGCACATCAATGTAACAAAGCAAGTAAAGGTCGTACGTGCGGGTGCTGAGTTGTCTCAGGATGTCTGCATCGCACTTGCCATATTTATAGTCACTCCAGATTTTGATTGTAATCAGATTAGTATCGCAGATCATTACCCGGTTCGAATCGCGCAACCATTCGTCTTCCATGCGCAATTGTCCGTGTGCAATTTTGATAAGGTCATGTTCCTGGTAAGGGCGCCCGAGTTTGTTAAGGTAAGCCCGTGCATACTCTTCAATCCAACAGGTTGAATAATGAGCTGCCAGAAATCGGGAAAGTTCAGATTTGCCTGTGCACTCTGGGCCGGTAACACAGACTTTCTTAATTGTGGGCAAGGCCTCTTTGGAAACGAACATAGGCTTACTTTTTTGCCAAATTAGCTATTTATACGCTAACCGAAGGTTTAAACAACAAGTTAGGTTTCGTCAATCGGCTTGGGATAATTATCTTTCGACTAAATCGTACTTGGGTGAAACGTAGAAAAGCATTAAAAAAGATTGGTGTTGGCCTTTCGGCCGGGTTGTGGATGCCGGGTTTATTGGCATCTTGTAAAAAGGATGATCCCGGTCCTGAAGTTCCGTATGATGGCACCGTAGTTGTTATCGGAGCCGGTGCAGCGGGTTTATATGCTGCCGATATTTTGCATGCTAAAGGGATAAACGTTATTATTCTTGAAGCCGGTAACCAACTTGGCGGCCGGGTTCGGTCACTAAGAAATCAAACTGAAATTCTGGTGCAAACCGCAGCTGATTATCCGGTAGAACTCGGGGCTGAAGTTGTGTTTGGTACAACTTCTTCCTTCGGAAAAATCATAAAGAATTATAATCTCGCCCAAATTGACCTAACCACACAATCAACCGACCAATACATTTTAGATAACATTGCCAAGTCAAAGACTGATTGGGGAAGTGATCCGGATTTGAATGCTGTCCTGAATTTTGTTTCAGGGTTAAAAACCTATGGTGGTGGCGATGTCTCCATGAAGCAAGCAGCAGGTGTAAGCACGCGGGGTGATGTCTTACTCAACTCTATGGCAGGTAATTACTATGGATCATCCAGTGATAAAGTAGGAGCCAAAGGAGTTTCAGGCGCACTTGCCCTAATGGAACACGATAACAAACCGTATCTCATTAAAACCAATCCGCTACAGGACATAATCACATCGCGCTTTAGTCAGATTGTGGCGAAAGTACAATTGAATACGGTTGTGAAATCGATCAATTATGCCGGAGAAAAAATTATCATCACGGATAAGAATGGAAATCAGATTGAAGCCGACAAAGTGATTGTAACCAGTTCGTTGGGCGTATTGAAAAGCGGGACAATTGCTTTCAGCCCCGGGTTGCCATCTACCAAAGTTTCGTCCATGAATAAGCTGGCGATGGATCACTCTATTCGTATCGTAATTGATTTCAAAAAGAACTTTTGGGGTGAAGGATCAGGCTATATCTGGGGCGGAACAACGGGTCCTTTATATTTTAACACCGGGGTGGCGAGAAGTGAATTTTACAGAACGCTTTCCATTACGGTTAATGGGCCAAAGGCCCAGGAGCTATCGGCACTTGGATCAAACGCACTTGATACCGTACTGGCCGAACTGGATGCTGTGTATAATGGTCAGGCCACTTTATTTGTGCGAAAAGTAATAAACAGCGATGGCACAGAAGGGGATCGGGTTTGGTTTGTTGCAGATTGGGGTAAAGATGAATTTTTTAAAGGAGGTGTTTCTTACTTGCCACCCGGGGCAACGATAGATGATCGCACGAATCTGGCGGCTCCTATTAATGAGAAAATATTTTTTGCTGGCGAAGCAACTGATGTGAAAGGGGATGCAGGCACCGTGAATGGAGCTCTTAATTCTGCAGAGCGCGTTGCCGAAGAATTAATCACATCTATTACATCAGCTTAATTCATATTCAGGTTTAGATTTCGAACTCCCGCAGCCCAATATAAGGTAGCTTTCATTTTTTCATACTCGGCTTTGAGTTTCAATAGCTTCGATTGCGCTTGAATTAATTTTTCCTGCTGTACATTAATTTTGAAAAGGTCGCTTTCTCCGTTTTCGAGATTGAAAAGTTCTGCATTAAGTAGTCGTTCATAATTATGGGCGATTGCATTTTGTTGGTCGAGAATAATATTGGTATTCACAATTTGATTATAGACAGAGTTTACCTGGTTGACTATTTCCCGTTCGGTTTGCGAGCGCTCATATCCTGTACTACGAATTTTAATCTTTGTTTGCTCCAACTTGGCTCGTTCCTTTCGAATTAGTATCGGCATGGCGAAATCTAATCCAAATTTATAATCATTCATAAACGTGAAGGATTGAAAATCACCATTTGGCTGGATGGGCTGGTTCAGAAAATTGTAGCTCAAATCAAGTTTCGGTTTAAGATATTCTACTGCTAGTTTTCGATCTACTTCGAGCTGATCTAGTTTCACACTTAGCTTCACGAGTTCCGGATGATTTTCCCGGGCAAGTTGCGTAAGTTCTAGTAAGGTCTGTGTTTCTAACATTTTTCCGTCATCACGCACTAAAAGTGGAGCAACATTCGGGGAAAGTTGTAAGGGATTGCCCTGAGCATCCCATAGATAGTTTGAAATTTTTATTCCCGCATTAATAAATTCGAGATACGATTCCTGGCGCTCTACGAGCCTCGCCTGCAGCGTGATCTTTGCCTGCACGGTGTCAATAGCCGAGGCTTCTCCTAAACTTGCGTCTAGCTTTACCCGTCTGAAAATTTCAGTAGCAATAACTGCATTTTGAGAGAGCAAGCGATAGTTATAAAAAGCAAAATACCATTGCCAATAGTCTTTGGCAGCATCCAGCAAGATCTTATTAATTAGTTTTATTTGCTCCGCTTCTGCCATCTGGGTAAATAATTTGGCCTGCTTTACAGCAGTTCTTCGATCATCAGTGAATAAACCGCGACCAATCGGTAAGGATACTCCTGTAAAAATTTGGCGGTTATTATCACCCGCAGGCACTGAATTTTCGGGGTCAATATATTCTCCGCTATTTCTTTCAATTCCTATCTTAGGATCAAGCGGAAACCAGGTAGGAACAGTGAAAGAAGCAATCCATTTATTGTAATAATCTTTGTCATTAAATTCTTTGGTGCTTAGCCGGGTTTCAATTTTTGGATCAAAGGCACCACGCGCCAGCCGGATCTCTTGTTTAGCAACTTCATTCAGAAGTTGGGCCTGTTTTACAATGGGATGAGACTCAAGAATGGTCGCATAGTAGGATTCTATGTTGAAACTGGAAATTGTATCGGGTAAAACAAAAATAGAATCAAGGGTGCTTCGGGTTTGAGCATTTACTCTTATGGAAAATATAATAAGAGAAAGTAAAAGAGCTTTTTTCATATTATGATGAAGTAGATTCTGATTCATTCTTGTCTTTTTTCTTTTCCGGCTTATCAGATTTTGGCTCAGCATAAAGACTAGGAGGAAAGCCATTCAATTGTCTCCAGAGTTCGTACCACACAGGCACATCATCTAACATCACCCAGCTTTTCGTTCCTGAACCTACCCGAATTTGTTTTGGCCACGCAATATCTTTTGAGTCAGGTATCACCAAGATTCTAAATTGTCCGGGATGAGTGTTAACAACATCTATTACCTGAACTATTCCCCCGAATGAACCAACAGAGATGCTTGGCCAACCAGAAAATTGTAAGGCTGGAAATCCATCAAATTCCACACGTACTTTTCTTCCTTTACTGATCAAAGGAACATCCATTGCTTTCACATACATTTCTACCGCTACATCTGCAGATTCTGGCATGATTGAACAAACAGGGTCGCCCTCTTTAATCGTTTCTCCAATTCCAGCTTGTGTTGCTTTTATAACAATGCCGGCCTGTGGTGCCAGAATAAAATACTGGTGACTGCGAATTTCCATATTCACGTATTCATTTTTTAGCTTGGCAAGATCGGCCTGAGTTTCAAACTGTTCAGATAGCGTGTTGTTAAGATCCGATTCGGCTTTGTTTATCTTATCAAGAAACTCCGCCTGAACGCGATCAATTTCAATTTCTGCATTTATAAAATCGGCTTCACTTCCTTGATACTTATATTCAATGTCCTGAAATTTTGTCAATGGAATATTGCCTGCCTCAAACAGTTTCTTATTCCGTTCGTATTGATTTTTTGCATTCGAGAAACGAACGCGTTCAGCTTCTAACTTGGCGCGTGATTGTTCCATCTTAATATTCATACCTTCTTCCAAAGCATTTATTTGTCTTCTTAGTGCACGGGCTTTTAGATCTTTTGAGCTCAAACTTTTTTCTTTGGATTGAATGACTTCGCGCAAGCGCAGTAACATTTGAGGATCGAAATACTTTTCTTTTACTTCACTGATAATGGCGATGGTATCACCCTTCTCTACATACTGACCCTCATTAATTTTCCAGTCTTGAATTCTTCCTGCTATAATGGTTTGTATAGTCTGGGGTCTATTGCTGGGCGAGAGCGCAGTTACCTGACCTGTGCCGTGTATGTTTTGCTGCCAGGGAAGAAAAAGAATAATGAGAAACAATACGCCAATGCCCATTAGCCAGCGTGCCAGAATTTTTCCGGCCATGGGTGTATTAAGCGACCGCAATGAATAGAGATTATCCTGCGTGAATTTGTTCTTAATGGAATTGGTCGATAGATTTAGCATGATGCTTAGTGTATAAAGTCCTGTAGTTCACCTTTCTTTAACAACGCGTCAAATGTTCCTTCATTTTTTATTTTGCCGCCTTCTAACACAATGATATTTTCACACGCACTCATGATGAGCGGATCGTTGGAAATCACCAGCAAAGTCCAGGTGCGGTCTTCCCGAATCAGACAACTGAGAAGTTTCATTTTATCAGATTTGGTAAGCGCAGTAAAGAAATCATTCAACACAATTAGCTTGGGTCGTTTAGCCAGGCACCGCGCTAAAATTAATTTCTGAACCATCGTATGGGAAAATCCTTTACCTCCGCTTACCACATGCGTTTCAAGACCCATAGGTAGTCGATTGATTTCATCGCTGAGCCCGACCTGATCAATGGCATTGATTACATATTCAACGGTAGTGTTAGTCTTACCTACTGTGAGATTTTCAAGCAGCGTTCCGTCAAATAGATCTTCTGCTGAAATATTTTTTGCCACCTGATCACGCAGGTGAGTTAAATCGAGATCGCGCAAGGAATGTTGATTAATCGTGGCTATGCCTTCAAAGTCGGTATAAAATCCCGTAAGGATATTGGTAAGTGTTGTTTTACCGGCATCACCAGACCCTGATATACACACTATTTGACCTGGACTGATCTGGATATCTAAATTCTGAAGCGCGTACTTATTATTTTCTGCGTACCGGTAGCTTAAGTCTTTTGTTCGAATACCAAAACCCCTGGCATCTGTCCGGGCAAAATCCATTCCTCCTGTCTTTTCTATCGGAATATCTGTTACATGCGATACTTTGTCTACGGCTGTTAACAAGTCGTAAACAACATCCATGTACATGATGATTTTTTCTACGGCATTTAGAATAAGAATGATAACAATTTCAGCGGCAACAAATTGGCCTAAAGTTATTTTCCGATCGATAACAAGAAGTGTTCCCATGATTAACAGTCCACCCGTAATCAATGCTTTGAATAATACAATGAATGAGAATTGAGTGACTAGCGTGCTGAAATGGGTTTTTCTGTATTTCAGATAATTGTTTACGTTATAATCTGTTTTGCGGATCGGTAAATCGGTATTCCCGGCTATTTTGAATGAGGGCAGCGCACGGGCCAATTCTTCCAGCCATTGAGCTACCTTGTATTTGTATTTTGATTCCAGAATGGAAGAGTTAAGACCACGAGGCCCGGTACTATAAAAGATAGCCACCAAACTGGCCAATAAGACCAATCCAAAGAAGACGAAGAAAGGGTGATACAAGGAAATCAATAATAAGCCAAATAATATCTGAACCACCGAAGAGGATAGGTCAATTAGTAATTTTGGCAACCCCTTTTGAATGGTCATTACATCAAAAAAACGGTTCACCAATTCAGGCGCGTAGTTTTTAAGAATGGCTTCCATGCGCAGCCGCGGCAGGCGATAGGCAAACTCAAAAGCTGCTTTCGAAAAAATTCTGCGTTGTAGAAATTCCACCAGGCTTATCTGAACAATTTGCAACGCGCCTGTCAGAAAAACGCCTGCAATTACCAGACCGATCATCAGATAAACGGAACTGAACACAACTCCGCCCGATACAAGTTCTACCGTTGTTTGAATGCCTAATGGAAGGATAAGACTTACAAAACCAATGACAATGGCGTAGAATAAAATGTAAATAATTTCTTTGCGCTCAGTACCAAGCAAATTGATTAATCTTCTGATCGGGCTGATTGGCGTACCATCGCTTGAAGAACTTAACGGACTTTGATAGTTGAAGATGGCGAAGAAATGAATTTGACCATTTTCATCATGCATCAAATTCACAGCATCAATAGAAACGGTTGTTCTGTTGTTTTCCTGCTCATCAATGACAATTTGTTGATAAACTTTCTTTTGTGGAATTAGTAAAACAGGCTTTATCTTTCCCTCTGATTGGATAAAAGAAAATACCGGGCTGGCTTCCCCTTTCATGAATTCCTTAAAGGCAGCATCAGTAAGGTGATACTCCATAAACAACACGCGAATTTTATTACCCGCCTCGGTTAAATCCCTTTCAAATTCGTTAAGCTGCGATTCATCATACAATCGCCTGTTAGTTTCAACATGATGAATGTCTTCCAGATTGAAATCATGCCGTGTGGCTAAGGAAATTTCTCGCAGGGTTCTATAAATCTGATCGTTTGATAGCATAATTATTTTTTGATCGTGTTAAAGACTAACGTTTCTAAAAATGAATAAAGTTTTGCATGTTTATGTTTATCCTGATTGATGTTGCTCAATGAAGGTAAATGAGATAGGAAAAAATACTGCTGCTTGGAGGCAAGCAGAGTCGTGCTTACGAGGGCATTTGGGAATTCATAAGCTGGATTTATTTCCAGTACGATGTTGGCAATTTTATTACAGAGCGATTTAAAGCTTCCAAAAAGTCCGTCCTTATTGTCCGCGTCAACCCACTTGGTTAAATACGTTTTATCTAGTTCCTCAACTACAATACGGTACAAGGCTTCTTCATTAACAAACTCGAATGATGAATCAATTTTTTTTTCTTCAGAAATGGTGCGCAGGCACGCCTTGAGTTTTTCTTCAGGGCTTTTGAGATTGACAATTGCTAAATCAATTTTGAATTCCAGCCAGCTCCAATACCAGGAAATAATATAGTGTAACAGGCGGTGTTTATTTTCGAAATACCGATAAATGGACGCCTCCGTAGAATCGATAGCTTCAGCCAGTTTTTTGAAAGTGAAGTGTTCAAAGCCAAGCCGGTCAATTAATTCAACGCTTACTTTGATAATATTTTGCCCAAGCTCCGTGTGCTGCGGGTCGCGAAGAAATAGATGCGGATTGAGTTTAAAAGCTAATGTTGTCATTAGGGAAAATGTTATACTTACTTACAAATATAATAGTAATACTATCTTAACTGAAAGTAACTATAAAATGTTTCGTGTTGGGCAAAAAAAAGTGGGAAAGCCCACTTTTTGCCCATTTTTAACACGTTTTGTTGCTATTACAGTTCGGTTATAGGCTGCACGTAATCAGTAATCTTGAACTTTCCGCTGGCTTTAAGGACCCCAAATCCACCTTGCACATCAACCAGATTTCTATACCCCCGGGCCCGGAGAATGGAAACAAAAATCATAGACCGATAGCCCCCGGCACAATGCACATAGTAGGTTTTGTCCTTGCTCAGTTGATGAAAAGTTTCGTTGATATAGTCAAGTGGTAAATTCTCAGCGTTTTCGATATGTTCAGTTTGATACTCACTTGCTTTGCGGCTATCCAGCAAAACTGAATTAGGTTCTTTAAGAGCCTCTACTAATTGGTTTACATCGATAGATAAAATACCATCAGTTTCTTTTCCGGCTTTCTTCCATGTTTCCAACCCTCCTTTTAAATATCCGATGGCATTGTCGTACCCTACCCGAGCCAGGCGTGTAATTACTTCTTCTTCTTTTCCGGGTTCAGCAACGATTAGTAAAGATTGATTTACATCGGGAATTAAAGTACCAACCCAGGGGGCAAATGTTCCACTGATTCCTATGTTAATAGATCCTGGAATAAACTCTTTGGCAAAAATTTGTGCATTTCTTGTGTCGATGATCAATGCATCAGTTTCGTTGGCAGCAGCTTCAAAAGCATTAACGCTTAGCACTTGTGTACCCTGCTTAAGAACTTTTTCAAAACTGGAATACCCTTCGCGGTTCAGTCTAACATTCTGCGGGAAATAAACAGGCGGTTTGGTTAAACCCTCAGTAACCTCTTTAATAAATTGATCTTTACTGATGGCACGCAGCGCGTAGTTTGTTTTCTTTTGGTGCCCTAGTGTATCACTGGTTTCTTGCGACATTTTTTTACCACAGGCCGAGCCGGCACCATGCGCAGGGTATACAATTATGTCATCATGTAATGGAATGATTTTATTACGAAGCGAATCATACAGGTGTCCAGCCAAATCATTCAGAGTAAGATCGGATTTTTGTGCGAGGTCAGGCCGTCCTACATCCCCAATGAAAAGAGTATCTCCTGAAAACAGTGCAGTCTCCTTTCCTTTTTCATCAAGTAACAAATAGCAAGCAGACTCCATCGTATGCCCGGGTGTGTGCAGCACCTTCAGTGTTACATTGCCCAGCTTGAGAATCTCTCCGTCAGATGCAACATGTGCTTTGAAGGCAGGCTTTGCACTAGGCCCAAACACAATCGTAGCTCCCGTCTCCTTTGCCAAATCAAGATGGCCTGAAACAAAATCGGCATGGAAATGCGTTTCTAAAACATATTTGATTTTAGCATTATTTCTTTTTGCTTTTTCAAGATAAGGATTCACTTCACGAAGCGGATCAACAATAGCTACTTCTCCGTTTGATTCAATGTAATAAGCGCCATGAGCCAGGCAGCCGGTATAGATTTGTTCGATTTTCATAGATTATACATTTTCGTTGCCAAAACTACCTCCGGCAGACTACCAAAACAGTGACATTTGTCAGTTTTGGTAAAGGATGTGTTTGATCCTTAAAGTTTTCCGAAATCAACAATGAATGATCCGGAATATTTTTTCTTCACTTCGTTGTGAAAACTCTCCGCTTTTTCGCGGTTTGGGAAAGGTCCGATAATGAGGCTGTAAAATTTAACCCCATTTAAAATCTTTACCTGAACAGTGACCTTCTTTTTATAAGACCCTTTCAGATTTTCGGTTAACCGCAGCAGATTCACTAACTCCTGATAGGTACCAATTTGAACACCAAACCCTTTTGGTTTAATACTTGAAATTTCAAAGTCATAATATTCATTTTCGTCAACGGCCACATTGTCGATGGCTACCGGTTGTGATTTTGATTTGCCATCTCCGGCATCCACCACATCTAGTTTTACATCCGCAATTCCCAGATTAATGAATCCAAGTTTCTCAGCGGCCGACCTGGACAAGTCAATGATTCTTCCATCAACGTAAGGACCCCGGTCATTAATAACCACCTCTACACTTTCATTATTAGCGAGGTTAGTTACTCTTACTTTGGTTCCGAACGGCAAGGATTTGTGTGCGGCTGTGAGTTTAGAATGTCTATACTTCTCGCCACTGGCGGTTGGCTGACCTTCAAATTTGTCGGCATAAAAGGAAGCTTTTCCCGTTTGGGTCTGCGCAAAAGCCAAACCGCAAAGACACAAGAAGAGAGCGAGTAATCCAGTTTTTTTCATGAAACAAAGGTAAGAGGCTTTGCCTAAATATGAATTTCCACATTGGTTAATCATCCAATTAGGCTAACTTTGCCCGGCAAATAATGAATCCTAATCATATTTGCCATGGCCCACGATCCTTCCAAATTCCTGTTTGAAGCCCTTACCTACGATGATGTGCTTCTGGTTCCCGCTTATAGTGAAGTACTTCCCCGCGAAACCAGCACCATTGGCTATCTGACAAAAAACATTAAACTCAATATTCCGATTATTTCGGCTGCCATGGATACAGTAACTGAGGCTGAATTGGCTATTGGTATCGCACTGGAGGGGGGGCTTGGCTTCATTCATAAAAACATGACCATAACCCAACAGGCAGAGCAGGTTAGAAAAGTGAAGCGTTCGCAAAGTGGGATGATCCTGGATCCGGTTACGCTACCTATAAATTCTACCGTGCGCGATGCTGAAAAAATTATGCGTGAGTATAAAATTGGAGGGATACCGGTGATTGATGGCAAGGGCAAGTTATTGGGCATTATCACAAACCGTGATTTGCGCTTTCAAAAAGATATGTCTATGCCCATTGAGCGGATCATGACGAAAGATAATCTGATCACAGCACCCGAAGGAATTACTCTTGCTAAAGCAGAGGTGTTATTGCAGGAATATAAAATCGAGAAACTTCCGATCGTTAACAAAAAAGGTAAGCTAACCGGCCTGGTTACCTACAAAGACATTCTTAAAAAGAAAAACAAGCCGAACGCATGTCATGATGAATTTGGCAGACTTCGCGTAGGTGCAGCAGTTGGGGTAACACCTGATATACTGGACAGGATCAGCGCGCTGAAAAATTCGGGAGTAGATGTTATCAGCATTGACACGGCCCATGGACATTCCAAAGGGGTAATGGATGCCGCTAAAAATGTTAGACGGAAGTATCCTGAAATGGAATTGATTGTTGGCAACATAGCCACGGGTGATGCTGCTAAAGCTCTGGCTAAGTCAGGAGCTAATGCCGTTAAAGTGGGTGTGGGTCCGGGTAGTATTTGCACAACACGGATAGTAGCAGGTATTGGCTTACCACAGTTATCGGCAGTCTACGAATCAGCAAAAGCATTGAAAGGCTCGGATGTAAAAGTGATTGCCGATGGGGGGATTCGTTTTTCTGGTGATGTGGTAAAAGCGTTGGCAGCAGGTGCAGATAGTGTAATGATTGGTTCGTTGCTGGCAGGCACCGAGGAGGCACCCGGAGAAATGATTATTTACGAGGGCCGTAAGTTTAAAACCTATCGGGGCATGGGCTCGCTGGAAGCGATGGATGACGGCTCAAAGGATCGTTACTTTCAGGATGCAGAAGATGATATTAAGAAACTGGTACCGGAAGGCATCTCAGGCCGCGTTCCTTTTAAAGGATCGGTAGCCGAAGTACTCTATCAGTTAGTGGGCGGATTGAAAGCGGGCATGGGTTACTGTGGTGCAAAAAATCTTGAAAAACTTAAGTCTGCCAAGTTTGTAAAAATTACAGCCGCAGGTGTACATGAGAGTCATCCACATGATGTAACTATTACACGGGAAGCACCTAATTATAGCCGGAAGTGATTTACCAAAAACATTTTTTTATTTTAGAATTCCAATTTGTACCGGTTTATGAAAAGCCCACTTTTATTAGTTGTTTTTACATGTGTCTTTCATTTTTCGCAAGCTCAATTATTATTTTCTGAAGACTTTGAAGATGAGGCTGATGGGGCAACAACAGGAAGTGCGGCTGGAAGTGCTGGCGGAACCTGGTCAAGGTCCTATGCTGGCGGAGGTACTTTTTCAAAGCAAAATGTAGCTATTGTTGGCAATTCATTTACAGGTGTATCAATGGGTGGGGTAGAAGGTGTTTGGAGTACCAGTATTATTGATATTTCAGGTTATGGATATGCCATTATAGATTTAGGCTCTTACACAGCCTTTACGGAGGCTGGTGATTATTTGAATGCCTATTACATTATAAACAACAATGGAATTGAGGTGCCATTTTATTCTCAGGGGACATCATTTCTCAGTACATCGAGCGGAGGAAGTGCGATAGTGAGTGGAACTCAATTACAAATAGTTGTAAGAATGTTCAATAACAATGCTGCCGATAGATGGGGAATTGATAATGTTCAGATCAATGGTATCGCCACGCTTTATTCAACTAATTTAGGAGGTACAAGTACCTGGAATACGGGTACAACCTGGTCGACTTCGGCCATAGGGGGAGCGGTTTCCGGCCTCACACCGAATAGCCTAACACGTGTCATTATCGGTTCAGGGTATTCAATTAGCATCCCATCAGCAAGTGATGCCATTTATGTGGAGGTACAAAGTGGTGGCGCCCTTACGTGGTCTGTAGCCAGTGATTTGAATATCGGGCGAGGTGGAATAAATATTCAGTCTGGAGCGAGTGTCAGTTCTGGCGCATCAGCAACCGCTCAGATTGATTTTGATCAGGATTACGCGACTCCGGTAGTTGTTGATGGTTCTTTGGTAATTGGAGATTTGGAAGTGAATGGACAACCTACTCTAACAGTTAGCGGGGGTGGCACCATTTCGATAGTAGACGATCTGATTATTAATGACAATACCACGATTAATACTTCCATTCCCGGAACACTTTCTGTTGGCGGTGATCTTAACGTGGATGCCACCTCAACTTTGGGAGGAACTACTTCTGTACAAGCAGCTACACTTACAATTAATGCAGGCACTACCACATTCAGTTCAACAGGGAATCTGACTGTAACAGGGGCCTCCACAATAGATAGCTTCACCGATAATGAGAACTCGGGGATATCAACCTTTGTTGGCCTTGTTACAATTTCCGGAACATGGACAACGACAAGCATAACAACAAATGGGAACCTTGTTTTTAGAGGCGGAATAACGCTTGGTGGAACGTTCAATGCGGGCTCTGCTACCTTTAATACAAACAGCCAGTCGCTTAATGGCACTAGTGGGACTTATTCATTTAACAATGCAGTTACTGTTACGGGTATTACTGTTACAAATAACAGAACAGTCACCATTTCAAATACAGGTACAGACCAACTTACAGGTACGGGAACCTGGATCCAAGGTAATAATTCAACTCTCAACTACGCAGGCTCAACTCTTTCCATCACCAACTTTCAGGCAAGTAATACTGGGAACACGGTAACCTATAACTCAACAGCTACCCAAACTATCAGAACTCCGGCAACCAACTATTACATTCTAACCATAAACAACACTTCAGCTAGTATCCCTTCACTTAGTACTACAGGAAATATTACGGTAATCAATACCCTTAACCTTACCAATGGCATAATAAACCTGGCAGGCAATACATTTACCCTCGGAAGCAGTGGAGCAGCCTCCGATCTAAATCGCACAGCCAGCACTATTAGCAAATGGATGTATGGTGGGTCTTTCACACGCTTTTGGCCTACGGGGCAGACACCTTCGCCAACAGCAGGAAACCTGTATGGG
>DAOOCD010000056.1:0-14221 GCA_035408225.1 Cyclobacteriaceae bacterium
GGATACTTTTGATTACATCGGCTTTTCTTGGCGAAGCCGATGTAATCAAAAGTATCCAGCAGTTGCCAGGGGTATCAACCGTTGGCGAAGGAGCTTCGGGCTTTAATGTTCGGGGGGGTAGTGTAGGCCAAAATCTGATTTTGCTTGACGAAGCTACTGTCTATAATTCCTCGCACTTATTGGGGTTCTTTTCCGTGTTTAACCCTGATGCTGTAAAAGATACCAAACTATATAAAGGGGCTATTCCGGCTCAATTCGGGGGGCGGATCGCTTCTTTGCTCGATGTAAGAATGAAAGAAGGCAACAACAAGAATTACGAGGTAAATGGCGGAATAGGAACTATTTTTAGTCGGGCAGCCGTAGAAGGTCCGCTGTTCAAAGGGGATGGTTCTTTTATCGTTGCCGGCAGGCGTTCCTATGCTGATGTCTTAGCCAGACCCTTTGTTGATGTTTTGCAAGATGGAGGCGCATTAAACTTTTATGACCTTACGGGTAAGGCAAATTATAACATAAATAGTCGAAACAGAATTTTCGTCTCCGGATATACAGGTCGGGATAACTTTTTCTTTGACAAGAATCAGGGCTTTACCTGGGGCAATAACACAGGTACGATCCGGTGGAATAAAATATTTAATGATCGCTTGTTTGCCAACTTCTCCGGTATCTTTAGTCGTTATGATTATTCATTGCAGTTTGGCGAAAACGATCTTGATAACTTCAAATGGAAATCTTCTATCCGCAATTTTACCTTTAAGCCTTCTTTTAGTTATTTTTTGAATTCCAATAATGAGATCTCGTTTGGTGCCGAAGTAAATTATTATTCTTTTGAACCCGCCAATGCATCGGGCACATCCAGTGGAGAAAAGGTTGATATTAGTTTGCCTGAGAAATACAATCTGGAATCAGCCCTATACATTGGAAACAGCCAACGACTGTCATCTAAGATTTCTATTGATTACGGTATCCGCTACTCCTATTTTGCAGGCTTCGGTCCTGGTACACAGTATATCTATAATGACACGATTCCCGGCAGACGAAGAACACCTGTCAGTTCAGAAATTTTTGATCAAGGTGAGGTAACTTCTACATACCAGAATTTTGAGCCCCGGTTCTCCTTTAAAGCTGAACTTAATGATGTAAGTTCAATTAAGGCGAGTTATAACCGAATGGCGCAATACCTGCATTTGATTTCGAATACTACGGCATCCAATCCATTGGATGTTTGGACACCCAGCAGTAATAACACGAAACCTGAATTAAGCGATCAGTGGGCAATTGGATATTTCCGCAATTTTGGGAAGGAGCAGATGTTTGAATTTTCAGTTGAAGCCTACTACCGTAAAACTCAAAATCAGATAGATTATATTGATGGTGCTGATTTACTTATTAACGAATTTTTAGAGGGTGACTTGCTTACCGGACAGGGACGTGCCTATGGCTTGGAGTTTTACCTCCAAAAGAAAGTTGGTCGCTTTACAGGATGGATAGCGTATACATTGGCACGTACAGAATTGAAGGTGAATGGCATTAACCGAAATGAGTGGTATGCAGCACGTTTCGATCAGACTCATAATGTTAAGGTGAGTGGTTTCTATGATTTAAGTAAACGATGGTCGGCTTCCGCTAATTTTACTTTAATCAGCGGCACTCCGTCTACCTTTCCAACTTCGCGATTCGTTGTACAGAATATGCTTATTCCTTACAACGCCCAGGATAGTAGAAACAACGTAAGGTTGCCAGCATATCACCGGCTGGACGTATCCTTTCGCTTAGACGGTAAAACTGTAAAACGAAATGGCAAGGAGAGAAAGAATTCTGACTATTGGGTATTTGGTGTTTACAATTTGTATGCACGTAAAAATCCATTCTCGATTTATTTCACCCAGGGAAAGGAACGAGTGGCTCAGGGAGCACCTATTAACAGCGAAGCGCGTCAGTTGTCTATTATAGGTACCGTGATACCAGCAGTTTCATATAACTTTAAATTCTGATTTCTTTATGTATCGTTTTAATAGCGTAGTATTTGTCATTCTCTTTTCAACGTTGCTTTTTTATTCTTGTGATGAAGTCATTAATCCTGAACTAGAAGAAGCAAGTCCGGTGCTGGTAATTGATGCGTGGCTTAATAATGCTCAGGGGACACAACAGATTTTTATAACACGTTCGCAACCTTATTTTGAAAGTGTATTGCCACCAGGGGTTTCAGGCGCTACGGTGCTAGTTTCAGATGAAAATGGTAAAATCTACACCTTTTCCGAATCGAAACCAGGCGTGTATGTTTGGTCTCCTGTGGGTAATGAAGTGTTTGGGGAGGTAGGATTAAAGTATGATTTATCAGTACAAGTGGGAACTGAAACATTTGTGTCTGAGGCTCGCATGGGCCGTGCACCTGTTATCGATAGTATTACTTTTTTTCTTGTAGAAGGTGGTCAATTTGCGGACGATCAATATCAAGCCGAATTCTGGGCAACGGACCCAATCGAACCAAATGATGCGTATTGGATAAAAACATTTAAGAATTCTCAGCAGCTTCTTAAGCCCAGCGAAATTGTAACAGCTTATGATGCTGGCTTTTCTAAAGGAGCTAACTTCAGTGGAATTACATTCATTGCTCCCTTGCGTACATCCATAAATCCATTTGATGAAGATGATGATGGAAATATAAAATCCCCGTATGTGGTAGGAGATTCGATTTATGTACAAATCCAGGCAATAACGGAAGCGGGGTTTAACTTTTTAAATGAAGTGCGTATTCAAACGGATCGTCCGGGTGGGTTTAGCGAACTCTTTGCTACTCCTTTGGCCAATGTGGCAACAAACATTTCAAATGTTAATTCAAATGGCTCCAAAGTTTTAGGCTTTTTTAATGTAGGAGCTGTTTCTGGCTTAGGAAGAAAGTTTAACAGCCTGGATGACCTAACTAAGAATTAGAATGTCATAGCAATTTCTCTTTCAGCTTTAGAAATATCCAACTCATTTAATTCAGTAGCAAAATTCCAGAACCTGATGTAGCTTACCACTTTTATGTGGTTACAAATGCTACGCAGTATTGGCATTCTTACGTGCTTTATAATCTTTACTCAGTCTGCTAAAGGCCAGCCAACTTCGGTATTGGATAATAATCCCCACTTAAAATGGCGACAGGCTAATACAAATAACTTCAGGATTATCTACCCACAGGGATTTGAGGCGCAGGCACAACGCATGGCAAATACGTTGGAGCACATACGTACACCCGAAGCAAAATCATTAGGCGTTGAGCCAAGAAAGATTTCAGTCGTTCTTCAGAATCAAACAACCAATAGTAATGGATTTGTTTCTATCACACCACGCAGATCAGAATTTTTTGCTATGCCTTCGCAGAACTATAACTTCACAGGTAATCTGGATTGGCTAGATTTGTTAGCTACGCATGAGTACCGTCATATGGTACAGTTTCAACATGCTAACCGAGGGTTCAACCGGTTCTTGTATTATCTCTTTGGGGCTAATACGCTGGCGGCTATGTCCTACATCGCAGTGCCACAATGGTTTTGGGAAGGAGATGCCGTAGCAACAGAAACGGCTTTTACCTCCAGCGGGAGGGGACGGATCTCGAATTTTGATTTGCTGTTTCGAACGAATCTTCAGGAAGGCCGGGTTTTTAATTACAATAAGCAATACCTGCGATCTTACAAAGATAATATCCCCGATCACTATGTACTTGGATACCAAATGGTGTCGTACCTGCGCAAGAAGACGGGTAATGCCAACGTGTGGGAAAATATTACCCGAAGGGCCTGGAGTGCTTCGATTATGCCCTTTACCTTTTCGAATTCCATAAAAAAGGAGGCTGGTTTATATGTAAAAGATCTTTACCAGGAAATGGCCGTTGAACTTCAGAAGGAGTGGAAAGAGGAACAAAGTAGAATCAGGGTTACTCCTTTTGAAAATATCCAGGTGCGCCATACGAAGGCCTATACAGACTATCGTTATCCGCAAGAACTCGAGAACGGTTCTGTGCTCGCTTTAAAATCAGGTATCGGTGATATTGAGCAACTCGTTATCCTCTCGGATGGAAAAGAAAAAATACTTACTACACCAGGAGTAATTAACTCAACCGGAATGCTTTCGGCAGCGGCAAATCGTATAGTTTGGAATGAATATCGCTATGATCCGCGCTGGCGAATGAAGACATATTCGGTTATTGTTGGGTACGATATCAGGGAGAAGAAGAGGAAATTTGTGTCCCGAAACTCGCGCTATGCTTCGGCTGCGCTTTCTCCAGATGGAACAAAAGTAGCGACTATAGAAACAGGTACGGATTACCAAACCCGGCTTGTAGTAATCGACTATGAAACTGGTGCCGTACATAGAGAGTTTGAAAATGTCAACAACGATTTTATTTCCATGCCGCGGTGGAAAGAAAACGGAAATGAAATTGTGGCCCTAACTACAAACCAGCAAGGAAAGGCGATAACTCAGTTTGATTTTAAAACAGGTCAGGTAAAAATAGTAACATCCTTTGCGGACGAGAACATAGGGTACCCGGTACCCTATCAGAAATATATTCTATTCAATTCTCCGCGCAGTGGCATTGATAATATTTATGCGTTGGACACTTCCAACGGGCAGAAATTTCAGATTACATCGAGTCGCTATGGCGCGTACAATCCCTCAATGGGTGTAAGTGGAAAAGTTATTTATTACAATGAACAAAGTCGTGATGGTCTGAATGTAGTGAAAGTACCATTCGATCCTTCTTCATGGTTGCCCGTAAAAGAAACCGTTTCACAGCCCACAACCTCTTTTCAACACCTGGTGGAGCAGGAGGGTAGGCCTTCGTTGTTAGATAGCATTCCAGTACAGAAATTTTCTGAAAAAAGATATTCACAGTTTACGCATTTGATCAACCCTTATAGCTGGGGGGCCTATGTTGATAATAGTCTCACTTCGGTTAACATTGGTATTACTTCGCGCGATGTTTTGAGTACAACAGCAATAAGCGCTGGGTACTTGTTCGACATTAATGAACGCACGGGTTTATGGAATGCAGGTATCAGCTACCAGGGTTTTTATCCGATCATCGATGTAAACTTCTCTAGGGGCAACCGTTCTGTTGATGAAGGCGATATCAAATATGATAAGGTAGTAGGAACCGATACAACTACTGTAACTGAGAATTTGACTTTCGACTGGAAAGAGAATACGGTTGAAGCAGGATTACGTCTTCCCTTGATTACTACCAGTTCCCGGTTTTTAGGAAGCTTTACGGTCTCTAACTATGTAGGCTTTACGGAAGTATCTGAATTTACCAACAGCATTGATGGTGGAGGGAGAATTTTGCCGGGTAATTATCCTCAATATTTTTTCCGCGATTATGCTGATGGAGGTAATCTTATTTATAATCGGTTTTCCATGTCAGCCTATCGCCTGTTGAAACGAAGTCGCAGAGATATTAACAGTAAATGGGGTCAGGCAGCTTTTCTTGATCTGTATGGCACTCCTTACCGGGGCGACTATAGTGGAAGTTTATTTGCCTTTCAGGGACGGCTTTATTTTCCGGGCTTAATGAAACATCATTCACTTTGGGGATATTGGGCGTTTCAGAAATCCGACATTGCAGATGTGAATGTTAGTTCAGGAGAAGGTCTCGATAATTATACTTTTCGCAATCAGATTCCACTTCCACGAGGTCAATCAGTTGGCCGCTTTGAAGAGTTCTATTCAATGTCTGCGAATTATACGATGCCAATCTGGTATCCCGATTTAAATATTGGGCCGCTGCTGAATGTGCAGCGTGTACGAGCCAATGCATTTTTTGATTATGGATTTGGAAGCAGCGTTGTAAACCAGCAACCGCGCAGCCAGAGCTATGTATCTACGGGTGCAGAGGTTAAATTTGATATAAACATACTTCGTTTGCTTCCTCAGCTTGACGTAGGCTTTCGCTACTCGTATGGCATAAATCCTTCAGCCAGCAAGTTCGAGTTCTTACTTGGCACCCTTAATTTTTAAGCCAAATTGAAAGCAGTAAAGTGCTTGAAAATCGCATAAATACGCCTATTTTTGACCCTCAACTTCTATACATCGACATATAACATAAATCACAATGGCAGAGATCGTACGGATGCCCAAAATGAGCGACACCATGACGGAAGGGGTGATTGCCAAGTGGCATAAAAAAGTGGGTGATACAGTTAAATCGGGAGAACTCATGGCTGAAATCGAAACAGATAAAGCCACCATGGATTATGAATCCTTCAATACAGGAACGGTCCTCTACCTGGGCGCCAAAGAGGGCGAAGCTGTAAAGATTAATGATGTACTCGCGATTGTGGGAAATAAAGGTGAAGATTTTTCAAGTCTATTGGCCGGTACACAAACTACAACGGCAGCTGCCGGTAGTAAAGTTGAAACAGTTAAAACAGAAACCGTAACCGCAGTGGCAGAAGCAACAATCGATACCTCAGGCATTAAAGCAGAAATTGTGTTGATGCCGAAGATGAGCGATACGATGAATGAAGGAGTTATTGCGGCCTGGCATAAAAAAGTGGGTGATAGTGTAAAGACTGGAGAGTTGCTGGCTGAAGTAGAGACTGACAAAGCCACCATGGAGTATGAATCATATAACAACGGCATCCTCCTTTATATTGGAGCTAAAGAGAAGGAAGCGGTAGCCGTGAATGGTGTGTTAGCAATTATTGGCGACAAGAATGCTGACTGGCAAACGTTATTAAAAGCTCATCAGGCAACAGCATCCGGAGGTTCTAAACCGGCCGCCCCTGAAGAAAGTAAACCCACTCCAACTACAGCGCAAGCGCAACCAACTTCCAATGGTTCATCTTCAGTGGAGAATGGCAGGTTAAAAGCTTCTCCGCTGGCCAAGAAGATGGCCAAAGATCTTGGGTTTGATATCAGTAAAATACAAGGCTCTGGTGAAGGGGGTCGTGTTACCAAACATGATGTAGAAACCTTTAAACCTTCGGCAGTTCCTGCAACTAGTGGTGCTGCAAAAACAACGGCCCCGGTGGTGTTGCCTCAAGTAGTAGGGAAAGAGAGTTTTGAAGAAGTGGCGGTATCGCAAATGCGTAAGACGATTGCTCGCAGACTTGCTGAAAGCAAATTCTCGGCCCCGCATTTCTACCTGACCATGGAGATTAACATGGACAAAGCGATTGAGGCGCGCAAGAGTATGAATGAAATTTCTCCGGTGAAGATATCGTTTAATGACCTTGTGTTGAAAGCAACTGCCACTGCTCTGAGACAACATCCGGATGTAAATGTGAGCTGGTTGGGGGATAAGATGCGGAAGAATCATCACATTCATATTGGTGTTGCCGTTGCCGTAAAAGATGGACTTGTAGTTCCCGTGGTTCGTTTTGCAGATAACAAATCGTTATCGCATATAGCAGTAGAAGTAAAAGACCTCGCGCAAAAAGCGCAGGATAAAAAATTACAACCCAGCGATTGGGAAGGAAGTACCTTCACTATTTCAAATTTGGGTATGTTTGGTGTCGAAGAGTTTACGGCCATTATCAATCCTCCGGATGCCTGTATTCTTGCGGTAGGCGGAATAAAGGAGACAGCCATTGTAAAGAACGGACAATTGGCCGTTGGCAATGTGATGAAAGTAACGCTTTCTTGTGATCACCGTGCCGTGGACGGTGCTGTGGGATCAGCCTTCCTCAAAACGCTGAAAGGACTTATGGAAGATCCGGTCAGGATATTGATTTAATCCAGGCTGATGCATAAGGTAAGAAGACCATTAACCATCGGTGGTAAAACCCATTTCACTGTTGAAGAGTATATTACCTTTGAAAATAGTTCTATCGAAAAACATGAGTTCTATCAAGGCGAAATCTTCGCTTTGAATGAAAGCGAAGATATGGAAGTTGAAGACCCGGAAGCTGCTTATCGTAAACGGTTCATGACCGAGCAAGAATATCTTGCCTTTGAAGATGCATCCTTGCAGAAGCATGAATATTTTCAAGGCGAAGTATTTGCCATGGCCGGAGCCAGTAATCAGCATAACGAGATATTCACAAACCTGTTTGGTGAGTTAACTTTCCGCCTAAAAACCAAGCTATGCAGGCCTTACGGAAGTGATAAGCGCTTGAAAATTCCTCAAAACCAACTTTACACATATCCTGATATTTCCATTTACTGTAATACTAGCACACCTTTTGAAACAGCGAACAACTCAAAAGAGCCCACAGTGTTGATTGAGATTTTATCGGAAAGCACGAAAGATTATGACCGAGGCCGGAAGTTTAAGTTTTACCGCGATATAGGGGCACTGAAAGAATACATTTTAATTGATTCCGAATCGATCAGTGTTGAAAATTTTCGACTTAACCCGTCTAACCATTGGGAACTGGAAGAGTATAAGTCGATTGAACAAAACCTAGTGATTGCTACATTGGACATCACGATTCCTCTTCGTGAAATTTATGCTCATACTGAATTGAACTAAATGACCGAAATACACGCCACCACCATTCTTGCCGTACTCCATAATGGGAAAGTCTCTATTGGTGGCGATGGGCAAGCTACTATGGGTAATACCATTGCCAAAAGCAATGTGAAAAAGATTCGAAAACTACAGGAAGGTAAAGTGATTGTTGGCTTTGCAGGGTCTACAGCCGATGCGTTTACACTGCTCGATCGCTTTGATGAAAAGCTCAATGCCTATGGTGGCAATATGAAACGCGCTGCCATTGAGCTCGCCAAAGACTGGCGCATGGATCGCTTTCTGCGAAGACTAGAAGCCATGTTGATTGCGGCCAATAAGGATGAGATCCTGGTGATTTCCGGAACAGGCGATGTGCTGGAGCCCGACAATCAGGTAGCCGCTATTGGCTCGGGTGCGATGTATGCACAGTCTGCAGCGCTTGCATTAAAAAAACACGCACCCCATTTATCAGCCGAAGAGATCGTTCGTGATAGTATGCATATCGCAGCAGACATCTGTATTTATACAAACCATAATATTGTGCAGGAAACACTTTGATTTTTTTGAGTGGTTATAAAAGCTCTGAATGTCAGGTCATGCAAAAACTAAAGAGTGTTTTGGCCTACTATCTCCGCACTCACAAAATTTCAGCAAGGAAATTGTAATTGCTTTTTTGCATGACTATCTTTCCTTTGTCTCAGGGTTTATTGAAAAAACGCTTAAAAATATTCGGCTTCTCACTGCTCATTCTTGTCGCAGTACTTATTCTTTTAAATTATCAAGCTAAACGTATTGTGATTGGTCTCATTGAGTCTAATTCCGATGATAGAGTAAAAGTCAGGATTGGCCGGGTAAATATTCAACCCATAAATGGTAGCATTCGTTTAAGGGATGTGTTTGTGTTGGTACGGGACAGTAATTCCGAAAGTTTTAAGCGCATAAATATTGACCGGATGTTTCTGGATGTGGCTTCGTTGTGGAGCTTTTTTTTAGGTGGCACATTGATTATTGAAAAGTTTGAATGCGAGGGTGGCCATCTTACAATCTTTAATGCTATAAATAACGATCCAACCTCCCATTCATTTGATTTGACGGCCATCATTGAGCGCATAAAATCCGATGCAATCCGGTTTCGCATTGAAGATATTGTGTTTCGTGATATGAACTTGTCTCTCACTAAAGACAGTACGCGGGCGCCCACCACAGTACAACACATCTACGCCCGTGCTCAAAATTTGTATTTGAGCACAGATTCAATGGTTCGGAAAAAACCAATCGTTGAGTTTTCTCTTCCCCGCCAAATAATCACCTTGCCCAGTGAACTTACATTTGGTTTTGACAGCCTCTCCTTCAGTACCACCGATAACTCTGTTCAGGTGCTCAACCTTGCGGTAAAATCACCCCCGGCTGATTTACACAATGTCTATTACATGCATTCGGATATGGTGAGATTGGCACATGTTAACTTTGAGTCATTATACCAAAAAGGTCACCTCGTGATCGACTCAGTCTTTCTCGGTAAATCTACCATCTCTGTGGACTGGTTGATAGATAAGAAAAAAAAGAAGGATAGTGTCACCCAGCAAGGCATACCTGCTTTGCCCCATATGGATATTCACACTATTGCATTCAATGAAATTGTGTCGGATGTGGTGATCAGAAATGATTCTATTCAAAATACATTTAAGATTGAGCATGCTTCACTAACGGTTGATCAGTTCAGGCACCGACCAGATTCATCACATGTCATCTATGCGCCTGCGTATAATTTATTGATCACAAAATATGCTACATCTCTTGGAGGTAATAATGCCTCCATCAGTTTTGATACCATACAAATCCAGAAGCATTCTTTAGCGTTGCTGAATTTTTCTTATCGCACGGCAGGTCAAAAGCAACCTCTTCTACTGGCACCCAGATTTGAATTGAAACTTGTGGATTGGTATGAGTTATTGATAAATCGCAAATTAATGGCTGAGGCGGCCATGGTGTTCGATCCCACCATTGTAGCAACTATCAGGAAAAATAAGAATACTGCTTCAGGACCTGTTGATAATTTTATGATCGTACAGTCTTTAAGCGATTTTCTGCAAGTAAATTTATTCTCGTTGAAAAATGCAACAGCATTTGTGAAAGTACCAGACAGTCATTTGGATATAATGATGAGAGGTTATAACACCACATTTAATGTGCAGGATTTGATAAATTCAGGTAGTGTAAATGCAGGTCTGGATGCCATCCTTGATTTCTCATTCCAAAACCTTCGCGTAACAAATCCAGATTATAGAGCAGCGGTCGAAAACTTCAAATTTAGCAAACGAGGATTTACTGTCAGTAATCTTACTTATTCAAAGTCTGATATCTTATTCAGCCTTGTTGGATTGAAGCTGGGTAGCATTAGCTGGAGTGAATCAAGTAATAGCCTTTCGTTGGATGGAGTGGATTGGAAGAACCTAAATACAGAGTTAAAAGAATCAGAAGCGGAGCAACCGCAGACAAATAAATCGAAAGAAAGAAACACTCCGAATATTTATGTGGGAAACATTCGTGGTGGAAATTTAAGCCTGAGATTTCAAAATGACGACCTTCGGGTGCGCGCTGAACTTGATCATTTAAATCTAAACTCGTTTTCTCTTACTGATAGTATTTTTTTAAACGGAATTGATGTTAAAGGAAATTCACTTTTATTCGATACCAGACTTAATGAGGTCAGGATCGGCTCCTACGTATTTTCCGATACAGGGGGAACTCTACATGATATCGGGTTCAATCGCATCACCGGAGATTATTTAAACGTATCGGTGGGCAAACTAATGCTTACGGCTCGCCTTCCTGATTTTGCTCGTCAAAAATATATAATTAACAGCCTTACGCTGGATAACATCAAGTCGCGAGTTAGTAAAAGAGACAATGTTCAACGACTTGACATTGATGCGGATAGTCGCTTGACAGCAAGTAATTTAATTTACAAGAATAAAAACATTTCTGTAGAATCCTTATTTCTTGATGTGGGTCCATTCAATGTAACCAACGAGATTAAGGTGAAAGACAATATGACCGAGCCTGAAAGCAATAGCAAGGCAGGAGCACGAAGATTTCGGATTGGTACGGACACCTTAGTGCAAAAGAAATATTCAGTGAATGGATTAAAGCAGTCTGCGAATAGGTTGAAATTATCGTCTCCTGAAGATTCAGACACTTCTATATTCACAAAAGAAAGAATTCGGCTGAAAAGTGAAGGCGGTGGAATCAAATTTGATTTAGGTAGCATTCAGTCAACTACCCGAGATTCATCCTTGAACTTAAATGCGAGAATAAAGTCTATCCAATTCAGTGAAGTAGATTTCGCTACCGATAAGATAGTCGCCTGGATAAACCATGGGTCGATCAATAATCTGGTCGTGGATTCGGACCGCGCAAAAGATGTTTGGAACGTGCTTGAGGATAATTATCCCACTGCAGCTATTCGTAATATGAAAGCAAGTATTGAAACTAATGGGAATTTAATTCGCTTTGATAGGTTGGATTATGATCCATTATCTATGTCAGGTATGGTTCGTCAGTTTGAGTTCAGACCCTTGAAGGAAAAAACACAATTTCTCGATGATAGTTTTTATCAGACCAATTACATGGATACCCGGATAGAATCCGTTGCATTCACCGGGTTCAACGTGAAGCGATTTTTAAAGGACACCGTGATTCAATTGGCTAATATTAGGGTGGAATCTCCCAGCCTGGAGATTGGGCGGGACAAAACTAAGACGTTTTTTGCTACGGCCGTAAAGCCACTGCCAACAAATGCATTTCAAAAATTGAAACTTGGTTTTAAAATCGATACACTAAAAGTGTCGAATGGTAAAATTTCATACACTGAAAAATCAAGAATTACCGGGAAGGAGGGTACCATCAACTTCAGCCAACTGGACGCGTTGGTACGAAACGTTAAAAACATCGATTTATCGCCAAATGATTCATTATATATTAGGGCAAGCACCCAATTTATGGACTCAGCAAACGTACGGCTGCGTGTGAGGGAATCCTATCGGGATACATTGGCTGGTTTTGTCCTCACCACTCAGGTAAGTCCTTTTAATACATCTATACTTAATAAGGCGCTGGTGCCAATGGTCTCAGTTGATTTTAAATCAGGACTTGTGGATACACTTTATATGAAGGCAATAGGTCGTGAGTACCTGGCCCTCGGCTCGATGAAGTTTTTATATCATGACCTGAAGGTGGAGTTTTTGGATAAGAATGATACCTCCCGTCATTCATTGAAAAACCAACTCCTGAAATTTGCTGCTAATACGTTTGTGGTCAAAAGCAATAATAACGATCGCACCGGTAAGATATATTATGAACGCGATCGTAATCGGGCCGTATTCCAATATTGGGTAAAAATGATCTTAAGTGGTGTAACTACCAGTGCAGGTGCAAAATCCAATAAGAAACAAATTAAAAAATATATGAAGCAGCTGAATCAGAAGAAACTGCCTCCTATTGACGATAACTTTGATTTATAGCTAATTGATAATCTTATCTTTAAGAGTGAAATTACTTTATTTTCTTCCCGGGCACCACTGCTCCATTCTGATACAGAATTAATTTCTCAATTGCCCCGCTGTCGTTCTTAACAAACTCAATCTGTGCGTTGACTACCTTCAAATAAAATTTAGTTTCTGACTCCGCATAAATGGATGCCTTGGGTTGTCCGGTGGCTTGAATAGCGAGTTCTCCTTTGTCAAGGGATACTTCGATGTTAAATCCTGGTGAGAGTTCATATGTTCCCACATATTTCCTCAAAAATTCTTCAGAGACAGTAAATGGTTTCTTTAACTCTTTTAAGGCAGATTTTTCGTCCAGCAGGTGAAACCCTAAATCATCGGCACCGGTCGTTGAGTTAGTTAAAACTACCACGGCCTTATTTTTTGTTTTATCAAATCCGGCAAACGTGCGAAACCCACCCGTGCCACCATTGTGCCACACTACATGTTCGTCACGAATATGCCAGCCATAGCCAATTTTCATTTTACCGGCATCGGCCCTGGCTACATGCGTAAGTGCAAAAGCTTTCGATAGTTGTGTAGAACCCGGAGTGAGTTGGGCGATCAAAAACTTCATCATGTCTTCAGCGTTGGAGACCAATCCGCCTGCGCCTGTCAGCACACTTTCATTATCCCAGGTCCAGGCTTTTACCGGGGTCTTATCGGAATACCCGGTAGCTAATGGTTTATCATTGCGCATGCCACTCACAAAAGTGTGGTTCATTTCCAACGGTTTCGTGATCCGTTCAGTCACCAGTTTTGGATAGGGCTTTTCTTCTACGCGGGTTAGTATATAGCCGAGTAATCCCATGCCTAAATTGGAATACTCATATTCACTTCCGGGATCGCGGGCCAACTCGCAATTGTTAAGAAAAGAGGTAAGAGCATCTTCGCGATAATCAATGTAAGGATTGGCAGCGTCTGCCGGACCAAAGTTTTTTGGCATCCGAGGCAGTCCTGAACTGGCCGTAGCAAGATGCTCGAGGGTGATGGCCTTGCCGTTTTTTTCGGGTAACACCATTTTAGAGGGTAAGTAAACTTGTGCCCGATCCGAAAAATTAAGCTTTTGTTCGAGATTCAGCATGGCTGCCATGCTGGTGGTGAATACTTTAGTAATAGAGCCGATCTCAAATAGTGTTTTTGAATTAACAGGTTCATTCGACTGAATATTTGCCACCCCAAAAGCATAATAGGTGGTCTTGTCATTTTCGTAAATTCCTACAACAATGCCAGGTGTTTCCTG
>DAOOCD010000056.1:14321-18275 GCA_035408225.1 Cyclobacteriaceae bacterium
CCACCAATCAGCAGGGCAATAATTGCGGCTAATGCATTGATGCTTACTTTGGAACCCGTGATGCGGGGGGTGATGAAGTTACCTTCCAGAAACTGCACAAATGAAAAAATAATAATAACCCCGACCGGATACCAAAGACTGTCTTTGGTTAGCAAAGCCATGAGTACGGGTAGGGTGGCTCCTATAAAAATTCCGACATAGGGGATGATCGTAAGCACACCGGAGATTATTCCGAAAAATATAGCATGTTCAATTCCTAAAATTAAAAGCCCCACGCTGTTTAGTATTGCGACAATTATTGTGACAAGTAAGAGTCCTGATGTATAGCCCTGAATAACATTCTCCACATCTTTTTTCCAAACAGCTTCATCTGCATCCGGCAGCAATCTGATTGCAAACGCACGAAAGCGATCGCGGTAAATAAGGAACAAGAAAATATAAATTGGTACCTGAATAAGAAGGGAGATCACATTGGTAGTTGCGGATAATAAATCCGTAGCGTACCCACTCAGGGTGGTCAATCCATTTTTAAATAATTGGTTTTGTTCCTTAGCACTCATGCCGAATGTATCTTGCAGCGTATTGCTGATGCGGTCTACCAACGCGTTATATTTTGATTCGAGACCAGGTAAATCGCGAACCAGCGAACTCATTTGATTTACAATTAACCAACCTGCCATAACAAAGAGAAGAAAGGCGATGATTAGTACCAATGAAATGGAGAGTGTTCTTGATAGTTTTCTTTCTAGTCGCTTTACAGCTGGCAAGAGTACCACTGAGACAATGGCAGAAATAAGAATAGGAACAACAATGTCTCTTGCCAAAACGCAGGCTGTGATCAGCAAAGAAATTACGATGAGTAGTTTATAGGTATAATCCAGCCTGTTGAATGTGGAATCGTCTTGCTTCATACTAGCAAGTTAAGCCTGATCAATAGCAACTAAAATAATTGAACAGGCTTTTTTTATCTCTTCTTCGGTAATTGTGAGCGGTGGTGCGATTCTGAAACTATAAGGATGCGACAGGAACCAATAGCAGATTACACCGTGATCTTTGGCGTAATTGACAATATTGTTCACTGTTTTTTCTGAATCGAAATCAAAAGCAAACATCAGCCCGATTCTTCGAACTGCTTTAATTTTTGGATGCTTTAATAAATGTTCAATGAGTTTACCTTTGGATTCAACGGATGCTAATAAATTCTCTTGTTCAATAACTTCCAGCGTAGCCAGGGCCGAAGCACAACACACAGGGTTTCCGCCAAATGTAGTGATATGTCCGAGTATGGGATCATGAGAAAGTGTTTTCATTTTTTCTTCAGAAGCAATGAAAGCACCTATTGGTAAACCGCCACCAAATGCTTTCGCAAGGGTGAGTACATCTGGTGCAATGCCAAAATGTTCAAACGCAAATAACTTGCCTGTGCGACCCATCCCGCATTGAATCTCATCCAGTATAAGGAGGGCACCGGTATCGTCACATCGCTGGCGCACGGCCTGTAAGTAATTTTTATCAGGAATTCGCACACCAGCATCTCCCTGTATGGTTTCCATAATCACACAGGCTGTAAGGGCTGTAATCTGATCGAGATCAGAGATTTTATTATAATCGATGAAGCGAACATCGGGTAATAGCGGACGGAAGGCTTGTTTCTTTACCTCATTGCCCGACACACTTAATGAACCGTGTGTACTTCCGTGATAAGATTTACGGCAGGAAATTATTTCTGTTCGGCCCGTAACCCGTTTAGCTAACTTGAGTGCGGCCTCATTAGCTTCGGTACCTGAGTTAACGAAGTAAACGCAGTTAAGAGAGGCTGGAAGCCGACCGATTATTTTTTTTGCCAGGTCGTTGCTGACGGATTGGATGTATTCGCCATAGACCATCACGTGTAAATGTTTGTCGAGTTGGTTTTTGATGGCTTGAATGACATATGGATGACGGTGACCCAATGCACTAACTCCAATGCCTGAAATCAGGTCCATGTAGCTTTTACCTTCCGGCCCGTATAGATAAACTCCTTCAGCGCGTTCAATAGGTATCAGAAATGGATAAGGCGATGTCTGAGCCAGTGAATGCAGAAAAACCTCCTTAGAATAATCCATAGAGCAAATCTACAACAGGAATTGAAACAGCCATAAAAAAGAAAACCCCCGCAGTTTCCTGCGGAGGCTTTACCAAACACCCTATCTTAAATGTTGTTAATTATTTGAAAGACTCTGTAACATCGGCCTTTAGTTTTTCCTTTGATGATTGGGAATCCCATGATTTCGCAGTTAAGGCAAAAAGAATTCCGGCCAGAATCAGGCTAATCAAAACCAGCATTTGTTTCATTCTGGCATTTACGCTGATGTTTGTCATTCCCTTCATAGCTATTAAAATCTGCGTTTGATTGTTCTTCAAATGTGGTTGCTTATTAATAAACATATTAGCCAATTCCTGATCAAAACTTACATCCGTAAAGTAATTCAGAAACCGTAGTTATATAAGTGAAATTGATTTAACCCAATTTCTCTATTGACTTGATTTTCAGGTTTATGTGAATTTCAAGGCCTTGGTTGGGTATTCCTGATTATTGACGGATTTCTGATTTGTTCTGACTTGAGGCCGCTTTTCTTTCTTAGCCTTCATTTATGATAGAATGAAATTTTTGGAAGGCACATGGATAAAAACACATAGAAAAAAAAGAAAGACGCCCGTTTGAGCGTCTTCCCTATAACAGTTTTACTTTACTTATACTTTGGCTAGCTCTTGAACAAGGTCAATCAACTTGTTTGAATATCCCCATTCGTTATCGTACCAGGCTACTACTTTCACAAATTTATCGTTCAGGGCGATACCTGCTTTCGCATCAAAAATCGAAGTGCGTGCATCGCCAACGAAATCCTGAGATACCACATCATCTTCAGTATAGCCCAGAATTCCTTTCAACTCGCCTTCAGAAGCATCCTTCATGGCTTTTTTGATTTCCTCGTAAGTAGCTGCCTTCTCTAATTTTACGGTAAGGTCAACAACTGATACGTCTGCTACCGGAACGCGGAATGACATACCAGTCAATTTTCCTTTCAACTCCGGAATAACCAGGGCCACCGCTTTAGCAGCACCGGTTGATGATGGAATAATATTAGAGAAACCACCGCGGCCACCTCTCCAGTCTTTAGCGGAAGGACCGTCAACTGTTTTTTGTGTTGCTGTGACTGCGTGTACTGTGCTCATCAATCCTTCGGCAATACCAAACTTATCGTTCAGCACTTTGGCAATAGGAGCCAAACAATTAGTGGTACAAGATGCGTTAGAAACAATTGTATGTAGTGCAGTAAGTTTCTTATGGTTTACCCCCATGACAAAAGTGGGCGTATCATCTTTGGCAGGTGCAGAGAATACAACCTTTTTAGCTCCGGCTGCAATATGCTTTTGGCCATCAGCCTGAGTAAGGAATAAGCCCGTTGATTCAATTACAATCTCAGCGCCTACTTCAGACCACTTCAGGTTGGCAGGGTCTTTCTCAGCGGTGACGCGAATTTTCTTTCCGTTTACAATCAAATGTCCGTCTTTAACTTCAACAGTACCCTTAAATCTTCCATGCGTGGAATCGTACTTTAACATGTAGGCCATGTAATCTGGCTCAACTAAATCATTGATCCCTACAATCTCAATGTCTTTGCGTTCCAAAGCCGCTCTGAATGCGAGGCGACCAATACGACCGAAACCGTTAATTCCAACTTTTGTCATGGTGATTTATAGTTTAAAATTTGCGAAGTCAAAAATAGGCTTCTTGCCTTCCAAAACCAATGATAAAGACTTGCGAAAAGCAACTTTTTTAGCGGTTACGTTTGCAAATGCAGTTCCTGGATTTATCTTTGCACCTCCGTTTTGGAACGGTCCCATCGTCTAGGGGTTAGGACACCAGATTTTCATTCTGGTAACACGGGTTCGATTCCCGTTGGGACTACT
>DAOOCD010000057.1:0-8846 GCA_035408225.1 Cyclobacteriaceae bacterium
CGACATTTATTCAAATCAATTATCGATGGTCAGGTAAAGGAACAGGGATTTCAATTATATACAGATAAGCCAGGGTATGAATCAAGCACAAGCCGATCGGTAATTTTTAATCAGGAGTTAGGTAAGTCGCTTGTTAAATACGGTACCGATAACATAGTTTCTCCGGGAAAGCGTGCGGGAGAATATCGTATTAAATTGAAAGGCCGTATTGAGATTCACTATCTCAATACAATCGCATCAAAAAAAGTCTACCGCGATGTCCCTTATCCTATAGCCTGGATGGATGTGGAGAATGGTATTGTTGATGTTAATGCTCAAGGTGTTCCGCTTAATTCGGTGGATATCGTGACATCCGGGTATATGAGTACGGCCCGGGTTGCCGATATGTTGCCATTCGACTATCAGCCAACACAGTCAGCAGGAGTGATGAAAGAGGATGCTTGGTCCATTGAGACTTTGAAATTTAAACGATTGCAGGAGAAAGTCTATCTTCATACTGACAAGCCGTATTACTATGGCGGTGAAATAATTTGGTTCAAAGGATACCTGCATTATACCGCACCTTACTTATATGACAGTCTCAGCCGGGTGCTCTATGTAGAATTGATTGATCCGGAGCGAAAAATTATTGATACCCGGATACTTCCCATTGATAGCGGTAGAGCTGCGGGCGAAATCTTATTGTCAGATACATTAAAACCTGGCAACTATTTTTTGAGAGGATATACGCAATGGATGATGAATTATCCTGCCGAGGAAATTTTTTTCAAATCTATTCCCATACTTCCGTTGAGCACATTCGTGGATTCAACGGCCATGAATGTAAAACTGAAGGATAGTTTACACCATGTTATAGTAAGAACCAATGCCGATGTTTACAAAACGAGAGAAAAGATTGTTGTCACCATCAATGTAGCAGATGCTGCCGGGATTCCTTTGAAGAGCGATCTTTCTGTTTCCATTACCGACATGAATCAGGTTCGATGGGTGAATGGTGTAAAGAATATTCTGGAGGACTATTATTTTAAGGATGAGTTGGATTTGAAAGTGAATAATCCAAAACTTCTCTTTCCCATAGACTATGGGATCAGTTTTTCTGGAATATTTTCCAGTGACAAGGGTAAACCTGAGCAGACTGACTTAACAGTTATTCAAGGTAAGATGCAGGATATGGTTACCGTAACCACAAACGATGAAGGATATTTTTGGTTAAATGGATTTCAATTCAGAGACACTGTATCATTTTCGTTTCAGGCAAAGAATTCGAAAGGCAAACCGTACGGAAAGGTTAAGTTATTACCACGAACTGTACCGGGTAAAGATTTTACATGTAAGGACCTTATTTTACCAACGCGATCCACAACCGATCCACAGCGGTATAAAGGAAATTACCAGATTCCCGAAGATGCAAGAATTCTCGATGAGGTAATTGTTAGTTCAACAGTTATTAATGAGGAGCGTACAAAGCAAGCGATCGTGTATGGCGAAGCCGACTATGTAGTGAAGGGGGATGCTTTACTGAACGCTTCCGGAGGAAACCTGGTACCTGCCTTACAAGGAAGAATTCCAGGATTGCAGGTAGTTCCTTTTTGGGATGAGACCGGTATACAACGTTATAAAATCAGAATCAGGGGCGGATCTTCTACCTTTGGTGTTGGCGGAACGACAGAACCACTTTTATTAATTGATGGAGTGCCTGTCATGGATGGAGGATTTATTGCAGATCAGATAGCGGCTATAAATCCCTCCAATGTAGAGCGGGTTGAAGTAATTACACGGGCAAATCCGTTGTTTGGAGTACGAGGAACTAATGGGGTAATAGCCATTTATACAAAGTCGAGTGGGTTAACTAATGCAGATAACAGTTCAATCCAAACTGATGCGAAGTTTCAGACTATACCGGTAATAGGGTATTCCCAACCACTCAGATTTTATTCGCCTGATTATTCAAATGAAAAGGAAGATCATGCAAAACCTGATTTCAGATCTACCATTTTTTGGAAGCCATGGGTAAACACAGATAAGAAAGGAAATGCCCAGGTTGAATTTTATACAGCTGATTTACCCACTGAGTATTGCATTATAATTGAAGGGATAACCGAGGATGGTCACCCGCTAAGACACATCAGTTTTGTTACCGTCCGGAACCCATAGTCCAATGGAGAATGCCTTTGGATTGTTAAGGGTAACAAATTGCCTTGTTATTTCGTTTTCATGAAAATAAAAGGGCTAACCAATTTATCTATGATCAGAACTCTGCTGAATTTCTTCCGCGTTCATTCTTTTGTAATAGTATTTATAATTTCATTCAACGCGGCAGGTCAGGTAAGTGGTATAGTCGTTGACGCGCAAAGTGGAAAGCCTGTCAACAAGGCAAGTGTATTTATCAATAATACCAGCCTTGGTGCCATCACCAACGAGAAGGGCGAGTTTAACCTGGAGGGAATAGCGCCCGGCTTTGCAGAGCTTGTAATTTACCGGGAGGGTTATAGTTTATTTAAATCTTCATTGCGGATCCAGAGCGACAAATTGTTTAAGCTTAATCTTAAGCTTTCGCAAGTAGACGCCAGTACAAAACCTGCCAAATCCAAACAGGATGCCGAATACAAAATGAATCTTCAGTGGTTTGAACGAGCTCTTTTAGGGGAGTCTGCTAATGCAGCCTTATGCAGGATTACGTATCCTAAAACAATGCAATTAGTGCGTAGTGGCGATATGATAGAAGCCAGTTCTCTGGAACCGCTGATCATTGAGAATAATGCCCTTGGGTATAAGATTACGTGCTACATGCAGGAGTTTAAAGCGGATGTGGAGACTGTAAACTTTCAGGGTGCAATCAGATTTGACACGGTAGCTACCAAAGAAATCGAACAAAAAAGAATGTGGGAGAGAAACAGGTTGATTGCTTATTGGGGATCATCGCGCCATTTTTTCCAAACCTTAGTATCACGAACATCAACGCAAGAGGGTTTTCTTTTATTCGATCAGAATAAGACTCCCATTAAGCCAGAGTCGCTGGTTGCGGAAGGAAAAATTCCAGGGTATACGAAAATCTCGTTTCCAGGCGAAATAATTGTAACGTTCCAGATGGAGTCAATGCAAACCGGTGTCACGGCTAAAAATCCTGAGCAAACTTCAACACTGATTCCATTGGGTGGTATCGATGCTACTACGGATGGTATTCTATTGAATGCAAAGTTAGTTACCTGGAAGGGGTATTTAGGGCAGGAGCGAATGGCCGAAGCACTTCCACTTAATTATGTGGCTACAGCATCCCTTGAAAATGAAAAGGTAGACTGGAAGAATTTTTCCTTATTGCGTGAGAAAGTGTACTTGCACACCGATCGTGATTACTACTATCCGCGTGAAACGATTTGGCTTAAGGCATATTTAGGGTATAGCATGCCCGTGCTGCGCGATACCCTCAGCCATACACTTTATGTTGAATTTATTTCTCCGGACAAAGCCATTTTAAATTCCAAAGTATATCCAATAAAGAATGGTGTAGCGTGGGGTGAAATTTCGCTTGATGATAAATTGGTTCCTGGCCAGTACTATGTAAGGGCATATACCAATTGGATGCGCAACTATGGCGATAGCGCTCTGTTTATTAAACCAATACCGGTTTTGAAAGCAGACGAGAATATTGAATATGAAGAACCAGCAACAGGGGGTAATAATTCAATGCTGACCATTACTACTAATAAGAACACATATAAAGGCAGGGAAGCCATTGAAATGCAAGTTCAGGTGAAGGATGAAAATGGTAATCCGGCAAAAGCAAATGTATCGGTGTCCGTTAGCGATGCAGTAACTTCTATTCCCATCTCATCCTCAAAGATTACGGATCCTAAATCACTAGGTATAGGAACCTTTGAGGTTTCGAATAAGTATTTTGATCAGGTAACTTATTTTATGGAGCGCGGGATCAGTTTTCGGGGAGTTGTGAAGGACTCCAGGAATATCCCCACCCCTGCGAGTGTTCAGATTATTCAGGGCAACATGGATAATTTGATTAATCTGGAGACAGATGAGTCGGGTGAATTTTTAGTCACTGGATTGAAATTCTCAGACTCATTGATTTTTGCTTTTCAACCCGTTAACAAGAAAGGCAAATTGCTTCCGAAAATTGAATTGTTGCCAAGGGAAATACCTGCGTTGAATTTTAATTATCCGTTAATACCACTGCACATGAGAAAGGATAATGCAATGCAGCGAATACAAAATACTTATCAGTCAGGAGGTGAAAAAGTTACCGTGCTGGAGGAAGTGCAAATTACGGGAAAAGCAGTAGCTACCATGGACGAGAAAAAGGATGTTCGGGTTTATGGCGCCCCTGATTATGTGGTACCTGGAGATAAACTTGGCGGAACAATAGCGGGCTCAAATTTATTGGTGGGATTGCAAGGAAAAGTTCCAGGATTAAGAGTTACTGAGTCTTTAGATGCCGGTGGCTTTAGAACGGTACGCGTACAGATACGAGGTGCTTCGAGCTTAACAGGAAATACTGAACCCCTTATTTTGGTAGATGGTGTTCCTTTTCCGGATGCGAATAGCCTGATCTCAATTGATCCAAGCATGGTAGAACGAATTGAAGTAGTTACCAGTGCATCACCCCAATTCGGAAGCCGGGGTTCAAATGGCATAATCGCTATTTATTTGAAGACGGGTTATTCAGCACGGGGTGAGACGAATAAAAATTTTATTTCATACAAAATCCCAGGATATTCCAGAATCCAGCCGTTTATCTCGCCTGATTATAGTACCTCGAAGGATTCACAAACTCCTGATTTCAGGACCACAATTTTCTGGAAGCCCGATGTAAAAACAGATGATACTGGAAAGGTTACCGTTCCGTTTTATGCGGCAGATCTGGCCACACGATATCGGATTGTTGTGGAAGGGGTAACAGAAAAAGGAGTTCCTGTACGGGCAGTGTCCTATATTACTGTTGAATAAGCAATAGACTCAAGCCGGATCAACATCAAAGACAACCTTAACATTGCGATATTCTTTAATCTGCTGTAATTCATTCGCCAGGTGAGTTAAGGTTGCTTTAATCTCATTCAGTTTTCCCTGGTCGCGCCTGATTTTTAACAACGCTATCATCAGATATTCATTCCGGATTTTTGAAATCATGGGCTCACCTGGTCCCATAATCCGAATACCGGGTAAACTTGCCTTTAATTGCTTTACAAAGGTATCGGCCACAGCCTGTGCAATTTTTTTATCAGCATGTTTAATGGTGACTTCAATCAATCGGGAGTAGGGCGGATAAAGATGTTCTTCGCGGTCGCGTAATTGATCCTGAATAAAACCGACTACATTATTTTCAACCACGTATCTAAATAAAGGATGTTGAGGGCTGGAAGTCTGCAACACCACCTTACCACGCTTTTCTCTTCTTCCCGCCCGGCCACTTACTTGCGTGATCAGTTGAAATGCTCTTTCATACGAACGGAAATCCGGAAAGTGCATCATGCGATCGGTATCAAACACGCCCACCAGACTTACCCGATCAAAGTCAAGCCCTTTCGTTACCATCTGCGTTCCCACCAGGATATCGGTCGCCCCACTTTCAAATCCTTCCATAATCGTTTCATAGCCTGTGCGCGACCGGGTAGTATCTAAATCCATGCGTTGAATGTGCGCATCTGGAAAATGCAATTTCAATTCCTCTTCCAGTTTTTCTGTACCGTATCCAAGGGTGAGGATTCGTTTTGAAGTGCACGTGGGGCATTGACTGGGCAATTCTTCTCGATACCCACAGTAATGGCAAATTAAGGCATGCCGATACTGATGGTAAGTAAGACTAACCGCACAGTTGATACACTTGGGTACCCAACTGCAATCTTCGCACTGCACCAGAGGGGAGTAGCCTCTTCGGTTTTGAAAGAGAATGACCTGTTCCTTTTTGTCAAGGGCCTCTTTAATTTCTTTTAGTAAGAGTGAAGAGAATTCGCCTTTGTTCGTCTTGCGTTTTTTCTCATTGGTTAAATCAGCAAAAACGATCTCAGGCAATTGCGCTTCACCAAATCGTTGCAACAGAGAAACCAATCCGTAACGCCCCGTACTCGCCTGATGAAAGGATTCGGCAGAAGGAGTTGCGCTGCCTAACAAAACTTTGGCGTGATGAATTTGAGCGATCACCATGGCTACATCGCGGGCATGGTAGCGTGGGGCAGGGTCATGTTGTTTATAGGAAGCATCGTGTTCTTCATCAACAATAATAAGACTGAGATTGTCGAAGGGGAGAAACACAGCCGAGCGCACCCCGATAATAAACCGAAACTTACCGGAGAGTATTCCATTCCACACTTCAACGCGCTCATTATCCGAAAACTTGGAATGATATACTCCCATTTCACTGCCAAACATTTTCTTTAACCGATGTACAATTTGGGTGGTAAGTGCAATTTCGGGTAACAGGTAAAGAACCTGAGAACCACCCTCCAGTGCCTTGCGGATCAGGTCAATGTAGATTTCTGTTTTTCCGCTTCCGGTAACGCCATGCAGAAGAGTTGCTGTGTGCGTCTCAAAACTTAATAAGATTTCATTCCGGGCTTTCTCCTGCAATTCACTCAGCAACACGGGATGTTCGTGTGTGTTATCCGGAAAACCGAATCGAGGCACGATCACTTCAAACTCTTCCAGGATCTGATTTTTAATCAATGTGTTTACGGAAGACTCTGAGATCTCCTGATCCAGCAGTTTCGATTTGGTAATGCCTTGGTGGTTGAGGTCTGGATGCGAAAATATTGGAACTTCCTGTAGGTATTTCAATAAAACACTTTCTTGTTTTGGTTTAGAAGATAAGGTTTCAAACAGTGCTTCCAGATTTTTTTTATCCACATAGTCAGCGTGGATACGGATGTGTTTCTCTGTTTTGGGTTTGAATTTTTCTTTGACCTCTTCAAAAAGTATAATGGCTTCTTTAGAGGCAAGTGATTTAAGGATATGATAGATCGATTTGGTGCCGAGTAATTTGGCAGCTTCTGTGTAGCTGAGTGTATCGGCCTTCAACCGATCGAGCAGCAACCGCTCCTTTTCGGAATAATCAAACGTAGATACCTCCAGATCAAACCCGGGTTTTAATTGCACCATCGATTCGCTGGAGAGCTTAAGCCCGGAGGGTAGGGCGGCCTGGATTACTTCGCCCAGCGTACATAAGTAATAATCAGCAATCCATTGGTATAGCGCAAACTGAGGTTCATAGATTACTTCACGTTCATCAAGCAAATCAAGAATATACTTGGCTTCATAGTCTTTAGGAGGCTGATGATGAAGTTGGACGACTACCCCCGTGAGAATTTTCTTTTGTCCGAAAGGAACAATTACCCGTTGGCCTTTTTTAATTACCTCATTCAGCGTAGCAGGAACCCTATAGGTAAATAGTTTTGGAATGGGTACCGGCAAAACGATCTCAGCAAAGCGGGTGTCTTTGTCGGCAGGGTTGAAGAGATCGGCTTCTGGTGTCATTTCTTGCTGTGCCGCTAAGTTAAGTGATTTGGTAATGTAATAAACTGCAAAGACACAAGGTTCTAAGTTATTTCTACTTTGCGCTCTCCGTGTTCTTTGCGGTTTAAACTTCTCTTAATCTAGGTTAATATCTTCCTGTCTCCTGGGTGCCACGGAATTAAAATTGGAACCGTTCTGTTATTTTGCAGGTACATGAAGCGGAGAGATTTTCTTTCACATTCACTTTTAGGAATCAGCACAATGAGTACACTTAGTTCTTTTATGAATTCAATGGATGAATTGAATCCAACCGAACAGATGCCCGCTTTATTTATCGGGCATGGCAGTCCCATGAATGCCATTGAACAAAATGAATACCATCAGTCGTGGGCGGACCTTGGTAAAAAGCTTCCTCGCCCAAAGGCTATTTTAACGATCTCAGCTCATTGGCTTACCCGCGATACCCGGGTAACAGCCATGGAACGTCCGCAGACCATTCACGACTTTGGCGGATTTCCGAAAGCGCTATTTGATGCACAATACCCGGCCCCCGGTTCGCCCGATTTTGCCGAGCTTACAAAAACGCTGATCACCAAAACACCTGTTCAATCTGATTTTGAATGGGGCCTTGATCATGGAACCTGGAGTTTCTTGTTGCCCATGTATCCGCAAGCCGATATTCCTGTTTATCAATTGAGCCTCGATTATTACAAACCGATGCAATACCATTATGACCTGGCGCGTGAACTTCGTGAACTGCGCAAGAAAGGGGTTATGATCATTGGCAGCGGTAATATTGTTCACAATTTGAGACTGCTGAACTTCTCGGGCCAGACATACGATTGGGCGACCGAGTTTGACTCAACAATTAAGTCATTTTTGGTTGACAAAAACCATGATGGGATTATCCACTATGATAAGTTAGGTAATGCCGCAAAGATGTCAGTTCCTACTCACGATCATTACTTGCCGTTGATTTATGCGATCGCTCAACAGGAGAATAATGAACAAATATCCTTCTTTAATGAGAAGACGGATATGGGTTCGGTATCGATGCGGTCCTTTGTGATTCGTTAGACTTACCCTTCGTTTCGAGTCTTTGTGGTTCAAAAAGACAAGGGAACCACTAAGCCACCAAGACGCGAAGAGTCACAAAGAGAATTATCCTCAACTAAGAAATTTACTTTTCAACCACTTTGATTTGCGTTCCCTTACTAAGTTTATCATTCAACAACATCCCATTTAGTATAGCCAATTCTTCAAAACGGTTTGCTTGCATATTAAAATTCTGAAAAGCAGACTGGAGAGTCATTTGTTGAGGTACTGTTTTTATCCGGATCACTTCGGGTTTTCTATTTAATTTATCAGCTTCTGTTAGTTCTTTGAAA
>DAOOCD010000057.1:8946-17834 GCA_035408225.1 Cyclobacteriaceae bacterium
CCGGATCACTTCGGGTTTTCTATTTAATTTATCAGCTTCTGTTAGTTCTTTGAAACTCCGAATGGTGGAAAGAAAGACCGACTGATAATTTGTGAATTTTGATAGTTCTGAAATTCCCATCAGGCTATAAACATTACCTTCATATTGAATTAATGAGGAGAGCACCCGGATGGTACCCTTTTCTTGTTTCTGATCGGCTATCATTACTATAGAGTTTAGCCCATTGATGTTTTCTTTTTTTGATTCGACCAAAGCAAGTTGATATTGCTCTAGCATCTTATTAGCTGTCTCTTCCAGGGTACCTTTTCCTGCAAGGGTAATCATCAGCAACGCCTCACCATTATCCGGTGCCATTTGCACTTGCTGTGGAGTGTTTTGTAATTTCCAGTTTGCAGGAATTGAAAACTGAAACTTCATCATTGGATGATAAAAAGTACTGTTTTCCACAAACCCCTGCTTTGGATCTTCGCCTAAAATCAGGCCATCAATAAGCTTCAAATAACTCTCGCGATTGATTTTAGGATTCGTCAATTTTAATTTGGTTTTCCATTCTCCGGCTAGTTTAGCGACCGTTGTATAGCGTTCTTCCGGAGAAGGGTGAGTAGAGAGAAATTCGGGAATCTTTTCTCCTTCAGCCACCTTATCCTGTCGTTCCAGTGTCTTAAAAAAATCAGCCATTTCGGAAGCGTCATACCCAATGCGGGAAGAATATTCCACACCCAGTTTATCTGACTGACGTTCGGCATCTCTTCCAAAACTCATTAATGCAAGTTGCATTCCTGCCGAAAGTGGTTCAACAAATTGGGATAACTCAGGAACCAGGATCACTCCGGCAATAATTCCGAGTTGACCCAGCATGGCATTGCGCTGCTGAATGACCGAGTGCCGTGCTGTGATATGACCGATTTCATGTCCCAATACTCCTGCAAACTCAGCTTCGTTGTTGAAGTTTGCCATAATGCCACGGGTGAAATACACATAACCGCCCGGAGTGGCAAAGGCATTGACCACCGGTGAATCCACGATTTTAAATTCATAGGCTATTTTGGAACGGTGTGAAATCTTCACCATTTCCTGACCTTTTTCATTGATGAATCGCTGCAAGCGCGGATCTTCATACGATCCGAAGAAGGCCATAATCTGCGGATCCGATTCTTTGCCCATCGCAATTTCCTGGCCTTCAGTCATCATCACAAATTGTTTCCGTCCGGTAACAGGATTCATGGCACAACTGGAAAGGAATACGAGACCAAACACAAAACCAAGGGTTGTTAGATATGCAGATGTTTTCATTGGCACTGATTTTAATTTTGACTGAAGACGAAGGATTACACGAGTTCCATTTTAGTGCCAGATTTAATCAACTCAGTCAATTGAATGATTTGTTCTTGCTTTGAAAAATCATGTCCTTTCTATTCAAGTCAATTTTTGTATTTTTCAGTGCTCAATGTTCATGAAGTTGTGGTGAATATGCGGCCTATTAAAAAGATATTCGTTCCAATATGGATGCAACTCAATACCTCGCCTTTGTACCACTGCTGATTTATGGATTAGGTCTTACAGCCTTGTTGGCTGACTGGAAGCGATTTTTTGATCCAAAAGAAATATACCTGCCTTATACATTGTTGTCCCTGGTGATAACAGAGGTGGCGGTTTATAATGTATTTATTTATATACAGCTCATTGAGAAATTCCACGAGCAAAGCTACCTGAGCTACTTATCCTTCCTGGTGCCGCCATTTTTGTTCTATATGTCAGCCCAGGTTTTTACACCCGATCCAGGCACCAACACAAAAGAGTACTTTGTTAAACGGATGCCGTTGTTCTACAGCCTGTTTGCATTATTGATTGGCAGCCATTTCATCTATGACTTAGTGGAGACTAAGTATGCTACTGCCTTAAGGCTCATATTTATTGTTTTGATTATTACCGTTGGTATTTCACGGAAACCCTTGCTTACCTATCTGGTTATTTTGTTTTGGGCTGTTTCCCTTTTTGTTCGAGGGTCGGTTTCTCTGAATTAGCAATAGAAAGTCATCAAAGACATACTAGCCAGGTCGATATTCATCGGCCTGCCTAAATTGTATGGTGGTTCGGATACTATCAAATTCCCGCAAGCGCGCGCTCCAAATCACCCAACAGGTCTTCTACATTTTCAATTCCGACAGAATAGCGAATCAAACTTTCAGGAATTCCCAGTAGTCTTCTTTGAGCTTCTGTTAATTCTACGTGACTGGTTGTTCTAGGTGGTCCGGCTAGCGTGCTCACAGATCCTAAACTTGCAGCGAGGTGAACCAACGTAAGTTTTGGTAGAAACTTTTCTACGAGATCGTAACCTCCATCCAGGGCAAAACTCATCATTCCACCAAAGCCCGACATCTGTGATTTAGCGATTTGATGTCCCTGGTGTGTTTCAAGGCCGGGATAGAATACATCTTTTACTTTTGGGTGTGCTTTCAGGTACCGGGCAATTGTAAGGGCCGAAGCATTTTGCCTTTCGATGCGTAGTTCGAGAGTCTTCATGCCACGCGCAATCATGTAGGCAGGTTCGGCTTGTAAACTGGCTCCATTGATCTCGCGAAAGTGAAACACCTTTTGTACCAGTTCTTTTTTACCGGCCAGCAATCCGCCCATGGCATCCGAATGTCCGCAAAGAAATTTAGTAGCACTATGGATCACAAGATCTGCGCCTAGTTGTAAGGGATTTTGATTGATAGGCGTGGCAAACGTATTATCAACCACCACCACCGCGCCTGCTTTTTTTGCAGCAGCAGCCAGCCGTTTGATGTCAACAATCTTTAAGGTAGGATTGGTCGGTGTTTCAAGATAAAGCAAATCGCACCCTTTGGCTACTTCCGCTTCGATCTCTTCGTGATGGGTGGTATCGCAGAGGTGGGCCGATACGTTGTAGTGGGGAAGAAAATCGAGAAAGATTTTACTGGTTCCGCCATAGGTATCTTTGAGTGAAACTACTCGTTTGCCTGCAGTAAGAAACGTAAATAACGTATTGCTGATGGCGGCCATGCCCGTTGAAAATGCAGTGGCGGCTTCAGCACCTTCCAGCACGCGAATTTTTTCTTCCAGCACAGCAACGGTGGGATTGGTATTGCGACTGTAAATAAATCCGTCAGATTTTCCGGTAGCAACCTGATGCCATTCATCGAGGTCGGTATAGGAAAATGCCACACTGTTCGCGATTGGCGAGGTGACTGCTCCTTTTACATTTAAATCGCCTTCTCCGGCCCACACAGCGGAGGTACCCTTTTTGTTGGTTGCTGGCATGTCTTATTTTGTTGAATAGTGTGTAAACTAAGAAAATATTTAAGGAAGAGTGATGGTGATTTTTGTTTTTATAATCGATTAATTCTTAACTATTTGCCAGAATGAAAAAACTGATTCCCTATTTACTGTTGCTGGTGCTCTTTGTTGTTGCCTTGTTTGTAAAACGGTGCCGCGAAAATGACAATCCCCCAGATTCACCTTCGGTGACCCAGGAGAAGCAAAGTAATCCATCAGCGGGTAAAAACCTCGAGGCTTTTCGCGATCCGGATGCCGAGTACTTTTTTACCAAGCATGCCCGTTGCCGAATGGAGTGCAGAAACATCACCCAGAAGGAAGTAAAGGAGATTGTGCGTAAAGCGGAGGTCAATTATAATAAGAGCGAATTAGATGCCCCGCAAGGTCCTAAATATGCTTTGGAAGGATACACCTCCAAAGACCGTCAGCATGTGCGTATTATTGTCGCTCCCAAACAAAAACATTTATCGATTGTAACGGTCATTGATCTGGATAAAGAGTGGGAGTGCCCGAGCTGTAAGTAGCATTCGAGTTGTCATGATGACAAGACTTCATGCCTTGTCGACTAACGCAATTTTACCCTGGGCATATGCATTCAGCACAAGTGCAGCACAAATGATGATCAGGTTTTTCATAATGTACTGACCCACTAATGTAAAAGCATACGGAGAATTGGTAAACGAAACATCCACAAAGAAGAAGAGCGGCACAAATGTGCAAGCCATGTGGAGTAACAGAATGTAAAAGACAGCGCGTCTCCACACACCAACAATCAATACCACGCCCAATAGAGTTTCCCACAACGCCAATAAAATGATTGAGACATTATTGGGGATCAAGCCAAACGTAATCAGGTAAATAGTGTCTTTGGCCAGTTGGTCAGCCGGGCTCAGATTTGGAAAAAACTTAAGCGCTCCGAACCACACATAGATAATGCCGATGCTGATGCGCAATAAATTCATAGCGTTTTGAGTAAGCCAGGTGTTTGCCTTGTCCATGTTCGTAAGGGTTAGAATTGGCCAAAGCTAACTGGTTAGGGATACGAGAAATATGATTTATATCAGTTCCCAATCATCAGACCACTTCCAAGTAGTCAAGATGACTTAATGATTGCTAATAAACCTCTACATTCGAAATCACAGGGCATGCTTTGGCATCCAGTATATTGATTCGTATAGCTTCTGCTTGCACCGGATGTTCAAGCCTTAAGATTCGTTTGTATCCAATCGTGGTAGCACGTACTACCGATTCCCATTGGTCACCTTGCAGAACATCAATCGAAAATGCTTTTATCCGTTGGCCCAGGCGCACATCCTCCTGTAGCACTACGTATTTAATGGATTGATTTTTTTCCAATTCAATCTCAAGGCTGCCAGTCAATACCTCATCATTGGTCGACCAATAGGTGTCTTTGTTGCCATCAGTTATGTGGTTGGCTGCATATCGTTTATCATCTCCACGATGTGAAGTTGCCGTCACTTTTTTATTCAGAGCGAGGTTGGTTCTAAATTCTGAATCTAATAATTTCCGGAATCCTTGTAAGGAAGCAACATCCTTTTCGTGTACCAGGCCACGTCTGTCGGGCGGTACATTTAGTAAAAGCGTAGACCCTCTGCCCACAGAAGTTAGATAGATATCGAATAACTGTTGCGGAGTTTTTACAAGTGTGTCTTCTTCGGCATGATAGAACCAGCCCTTGCGAATGGAAACATCCACTTCAGCGGGAATCCAATGCGTGCCGTTTTCATGACCTTCATTTAATAATTTTTCAATGCCTGCTTTACCGGCATAGAGGGTATCAGGCGTGATGGCGTTCCAGTTTGTTTCTCCGGCTACACCGCGTTCATTGCCCACCCAACGCACACCCGGTCCGGCATCGCTGAAAAAAAGAATAGCAGGTTCCATGTCGCGCACCAATTGTAACGTAGTGGGCCAATCGTAGTAAGTAGAACCATTGATACTGCGCTTTTCTCGTTTGCCTCCATAATATCCATCACCGCCATTCGCTCCGTCAAACCACATTTCGAATACAGGTCCGTAATTGGTGAAAAGTTCTTTTAATTGATTGCGATAATACTCCAGGTAAGCTGGTGTTCCGTAGTCAGAATGGTTGCGATCCCAGGGCGACAAATACACGCCAAACTTCAGTTCGTATTTTTTGCAGGCGCGCATCACATCCCGGACAACATCGCCTTCACCATTTCTCCAGGGACTATTCTTTACGGAGTGCTCGGTGTACTGGCTGGGCCATAGGCAAAAGCCATCGTGATGTTTACAGGTCAGGATCACGCCTTTGAATCCGGTTTCTTTAAACGTGCGCACCCACTGATCAGCATCATAGGCTGAAGGATTAAAAATAGAAGGACTTTCATCACCATAGCCCCATTCTTTTCCCGTAAAAGTATTGGTGGTGAAATGCACAAAGGCATTCATCTCCATTTCATGCCAGGCTAGCTGATTTTCGTCAGGTAAAGGATGAAGGGGTGCAGGCGGTGGAGTTTCCTGTCGCGTGCAGGATAATACTATAACTGATACACAAATTGGTAATAGATATCTCATACAGTGTGCACCTTTACAATTTTAGTTTCTTTGGGTTTTGGCGGGCATCGAAAACTTTGTTGATGTAAACATAGTTGCCCTCAATTCGATAGATAACTACATAATGTTTATAAATCAGCTTTTCGTAAGAAAAGGATGGATATAGATCGCTAATATAACGGGTGCCACCAGATATTCTCCGTGCTAATTGGTCTGTTTTCTTTATGATATTTTCAATCAGGTTAAATGACTTCCCTTCATCAAGAATTAATGTATTGAAAGTATAAATATTCCGTAAATCAGCTTTGGCCTGATCGGTCCAGATTATTTCTTTCTCCACGTCTTAATTTCATTTTTAAGGTCTCGGCCAGTTGTGGTTTTTCCCTGCCGAATCTCTTCTTCGGCTGTTGCCAACAGAAGATCTAGTTCTTTCTTGGTAATGGCTCGACCATCTGAAGAGTGAGCATAAATATTGATTTGGGAATTCAATAATATATGAACTGCTTCTAGGATACTTTGATCAGTTACCTGATCAATGATTTTGTGCAACTGTGATTTAAGTTCCGTTGTGCTCATTGGCAATTTTTGTTAATCAAAGATACTGAGATCAGGTTAATTGTTCAAATGCATGTTGAATAGTCGTAACCGGCAATTGGCAGGCTCCATTCCTGCAAACATAAATCAGCGTCTGATTGAGTTTCGGTTCTCGTCCTTGCAACAGTGGCAAAATACTTTTATGATCACTCCCCACAGTTACCATAAAGGGAAAATAATGACTATGTAATTCCTGTCGTAAAGCAAGCGCATCGCTACCCGAAATAACAACTTCGGCTGGTGTTTGTATTACTTCAGATAATAAAACACCCCAGTGACACATATATCCCGGCTCCGATTCTATTAAACTTGATAATTTTGAGATCATGGCGTGACTTTGATTCCTCCAATCTTCACGATCGAGTATAGTGCCTAAGGTAAACAGGTTGCGGGCCATCAGGGAATTGGAACTGGGAATTACGTTATCAAAAATTTCTTTTTTTCTTGCAATGAGCGACTCGGCTGAATTGGACGAAAAGAAAAAGTATCCCTCCGATGAATCATAAAAATGTTCCTGAACATAATTGCACCACGTAACAGCTTTGAAAAGCCAGCCTTCATTAAAGGTTACCTGATAGAGCGATGTGTAGGCTTGAATTAAATAGGCATAGTCTTCTAAAAACCCTTCCGTTTCTGAATGTTTGTTTTTAAACGCCCGGTGAATTTTTCCATTAACGATCAGATGATTTTCAAGAAAGGAAATATTTTCAAGGGCCAAGGCAAGAAACTGATTGTCCTGAAATGATTTATACGAGTCAATAAGACCCTGAATTGTCATCGCATTCCACCCTGTTAAGATCTTATCATCCAATGCTGGTCGAATCCGGTTTCTTCTGGTAACAAGAAGTTTATGCTTTAATGCTTTTAGTTCTTCCGACTCATCGGAATCCTGCGTGGCCGGATCTCTTCGAAAAATATTTCGGCCATGCTCCCAGTTTCCTTCTTCAGTTGACTGGTAGTGGGCCAGGAGTAGTTCGCCAGCATCGCCAAGAAGTTGTTTTATCTCATCATACGTCCAGGTGTAAAACTTGCCTTCCATCCCTTCACTATCGGCATCCAAAGCTGAATAAAACCCACCACTTGGATGGGTCATTTCTTTTTTTAGCCAATCCAACGTTTGATAAACCACATCGCGAAACAGTTTGTCTTGGGTAATCGCATAGGCTTCAGAATAGAGGGAAAGCAATTGAGCGTTATCATACAACATCTTTTCAAAGTGGGGTGCAAACCATTCGCTATCTACTGAGTATCTCGAAAAACCTCCGGCCAATTGATCATAAATACCACCGTATGCCATCTGCTTAAGGGTTAAGGTAACCATGTGAAGCGCTTCTTCATTTTTAGTGCTTGCATAGTAACGCAGCAAAAAAAGCCAGATCGATGGCATCACGAACTTGGGTGCTTTTTCAAGTCCACCCCATTTAGCATCAAATCGGGAAGCTAAAATCTTGAACATGCCGTCAAGGCTTTCAGGCTTGAAGGACAAGTCGGAATCTTTTGCAAATCGCTTCAAGTCGCTGGTTCTTAAATGTTCACTCAATGAAGTAGCAGATTGATCAATGTCTGTACGCTTTTCGTGAAACGCTTTATTGATTTGAAGTAATAATTGCGTCCAGTTTTTGGACGGAAAATACGTGCCCCCAAAAAAAGGTTGTTGACTCGGTGTGAGAAAGACATTCAAGGGCCAGCCGCCATGTTGTTGCATCGCTTGCACGGCCTCCATATACACCTGGTCAATATCAGGTCTCTCTTCGCGATCCACTTTAATGCAAACAAAGTGCTCGTTCATGATCTGGGCGATGTCTTCATTCTCAAATGACTCGCGTTCCATCACGTGGCACCAATGACAGGACGAGTACCCGATACTTACCAGAATAGGTTTATCTTCTGTTACTGCTTTTTGAAGTGCTTCAGTACCCCATTCATACCAATCCACCGGATTATGTGCATGTTGTAATAAGTACGGGGAGGTAGAAAGAATCAGTCGGTTAGGCATGGAGTTGGGATTGGATAAGCTTAATTTCTTCATTAACGGAAACTACATTTCTGACTGACTCTAATTTTTCAAGCGTGTCTTTTAAAAACTTTTGATGAGCCGGACTATTTAGATGAAATGGACGGTGAGTCAATGCTTTTTGAATGCTATCCCAGGTTTTAATGAAATTACGAATGTCTTCACGAAAATATCGGTCGCTAAATTTCTGATTAATATAATCCCGCGCTTCTGCCGAGGGATGAATCATATCGCGTTCGTAAAACCGATAATCCCGTAAATCATCTATCATAATTTCAAAGGCAGGAAAGTATTCTACGGAATCATAACGTTGCTCTAACTGATGACAAACAAATCTTAACAATCCTTTACTTACACTGTTCAGTTCCAATGTATCTTTGACGTGCCGCACCGAACTTACCGTCAGGATGATCCGCAGAGCTGGATTTAGTGCCTTTACTCTTTT
>DAOOCD010000058.1:0-17619 GCA_035408225.1 Cyclobacteriaceae bacterium
ACCCTACCCGGTGCTGGGGTTGCCACGGGTTGTAAGTACAGAACAGGATGCACTGGAACTAATTCAATCTGTTCCTTCAACTGCTAACGGGTTGTGTTTTTGTACGGGCTCGTATGGTGTACGCGCGGATAACGATTTACCGGGCATGGTTAACCGATTAGGTGATCACATTCACTTTCTCCATCTGCGAAATACAAAGCGAGATGCAGCCGGAAATTTTTATGAAGCCGATCACCTCGAAGGTGATACCGATATGGTGCAGGTAGTGAAAGAAATTGTTATGCTCATGCAACGCACCGGCCAATCAATTCCTATGCGTCCCGACCACGGCCACCAGATGCTTGATGATTTGAATAAAAAGACCAACCCTGGCTATTCTGCCATCGGCAGATTGCGTGGCCTTGCTGAGCTCCGGGGCCTGGAGCGAGGAATTTCGCACTTTATCTGAGTTCTTCCCGGTATTAATTTTCTGCAAACATGACGACCGTCATTTGTTTTTCAAATTCTGGTATAGACATTCATATCAAATAAGTAAAAGATCAAAGAGCCAGAGGAACAGAAATTTGGTTCGTTGATTTCCACTTTTAAAGCAAGGGTAAAACCTTGAACTATATGCAATACATAATTCAATCACCCCACATCAGGGTTAGCGAAAAAACAGAGCTTGCCATTCAGGAAAAGTTTGATCGCCTTGAAAAAGTGTTTGACCGGATTCTGCAAGGTAACATCGTGTTGAAAAAAGAAAAGGAAGACAAGCAGAATTACTTTGTTGTGGAAGCAAGACTTGTTGTACCGGGCAACGATTTGTATGCGAGTGAGAAAGCCGAAAGTTTTGAGATTGCCGCTGAGAACGTTGTGCTTGATCTCGAAAGCCAGATCAAAAAGCATAAAGCAAAACTGAATCTTCGGGCTACCGTTCCGGTGGATAAACTTGTAAGTGATGAAGAACTCGAATAACCATTAAACAGGAATCATTATGTCACTCAATTTTGAAAAACATGCCGCCAAAGGAAATGAGTTTGTTAACCGGTTAGCAGCACGCCTCGGTGATGAAGATAACCGCGATCGGGCCGGACGGGTGTTGCGTTGTGTGCTCCATACGCTTCGCGATCGTTTGACTGTGGAGGAATCGTTTCAATTGCTTGCACAATTGCCCATGGTTATTAAAGCATTATATATAGAGGGCTGGCAGCCTTCGCGATATCATAACAAGATTAAAACCCTTCACGAACTGAGTGAGGAAGTGATGAAGCTGGACGGAATGTCTGCGTGGCGCGACTTCTCTGGTGTATCCGATGCCATGGATGGGATTGAAGCAGTGATCAAAACCATAGCTGATTACGTTTCGGCTGGCGAATTGCACGACATAATTGCGGTGCTTCCGGAAGATATGAAGGAACGCTTTATGGTGTGGTCACATACGCCTTAAAATCAATTATTTACCGCCTGGTAAGCTTGGCCGCACTTCAATCTTGCTGGGCAATGTCCGGGGATTCATTTCAAGGAGATCAACCACCAGTTGACCAATATCTTCGGGTTGAATTTTCCATCCATCTTGCACTGACGGCACGTGAGCATTGAACTCTGTAGCAACTGACCCGGGCATGATGGTAGCCACTTTGATCCCATGTTTTCTTAAGTCAAGCATAGCCGCCTGAGTGAATCCAACAAGGCCAAACTTGCTAGCATTATAAGCAGCACCCCCTTCAAAGAAATTAGTTCCGGCAAGACTGGCAATCGTTATAATATAGCCTTTAGATTGTTTCAAGGCTGCAACAGAAGCCTTTACACTATAAAACACTCCAGTCAGGTTAGTATCCATGGTTTCCCTCCACTGATCTATAGTAATAGTTTCTACCGAGGCGAAATATCCTAATCCTGCATTTGCAACCACTACATCAAGTTGGCCCCACTTTTTAAGCACGAGGTCTACCGCTTTTTGTTGTGAATTGAAATCCCGTACATCGGCTTCGATTCCAATTGCTGACCCCTTCCCGATCTTGTTCAATTGATCTGCTGCTTCATCCGCTGACTTTTGCGAACGACTGGTGATAGCCACCCGGGCATTGTGTTGCACCAGTGCCTCTGCAATTCCATACCCGATTCCTTTACTGCCACCCGTAATCAGCACTACTTTATCTTCAATTGTTTGCATAGCTTTCGCTTACGATTTTAGTTTCATCTCATTAAACAGGGACAAGCCCTAATAAGTTTATTTCTCACATGAACCGGGAACCCCTCGCATTAGGCACTGGGTATACTGCCCACAATACCATCGAGCTGGTCAGTGGTGGTTCAGCCTATTTTGATTTGCTTGTGAGATTGATTGACGAGGCGAAGGAATCGATTCACCTGCAGATCTACATTTATGAAGCGGATGAAACCGGCACCCGCATCACCGAAGCACTTATGCGGGCTGCCTGGCGTGGAGTAAAAGTTTACATGCTGCTGGATGGGTATGCCTCCCGCTCACTGGAACCTGAAATGATCGTGAACATCCGCAAGGCTGGTATTTACTTCCGCTGGTTTGAACCACTGTTTAAAAGTAGTCGGTTTTACATTGGCCGAAGAATGCATCATAAGGTTTTTGTTGCCGATGGATTGCACAGTCTTGTGGGCGGCATCAACATCAGTAATCATTACAATGATCGTCCGGAACAACCCGCCTGGCTTGATTGGGCGGTTTATGTGAAGGGACAAATTTCAACGGACCTGCATAATCGGTGCGTGCAGATGTGGTTCAGAAGTCAGAAAAAATCAGCGCTTCTATCCGCCATGCGCACACCTTTTAATGAAGGACCTGATTGCTACATACGAATGCGCATCAATGACTGGGTACGCAACCGAAATCAAATTTCGAGAAGCTATCTCGAAATGTTTCACCGGGCGCAGTCTCAGATTACGATCCTATCAAGTTACTTTTTACCGGGGCGCGTGTTTAGAAATAATCTGACAGCGGCATCCAAACGGGGCGTGAAAATCAGATTGGTTCTTACAAAACTCTCGGATGTCGCCTTAGCCAAATCGGCCGAACGCTTTTTTTATCCATGGCTATTGAGACGAAACATTGAAATCTACGAATACCGAAAGAAAGTCCTGCATGGCAAAATTGCAACGTACGATGGGCAATGGCTAACCATAGGATCTTATAATTTCAATAACATCAGTGCCTATGCCAGCCTTGAGTTGAACTTAGACGTGCATAGCCAACGCTTTGCACATCGGGTAGACAACGTACTGGAGGAAATCATTCTCCGGGATTGTGATCCGGTTACAACGGAATCATTTGCTAAAAAAACCAATCTGTTTGACACCTTCATATATCGGTTATCCTATGAATCGGTGCGATTTATCTTTTTCATTTTTACGTTCTATTTCAAGAGGGAAAAGAATTGAATCAGTCAAGACCACGCATTCGCTGAATCAGCGATTGGGTAGCATTCCAATCCCAATTGGCAAAACGCCCACGTTGCAACACCAGGTGATTATCCAGGTTGGGATTAAGGTAATAGTGAAATACAAAGCCAGCCCGTGGTTGTTGCCAACCAATCATTTGGCCAAATCGCAGATCATTAAAAATAAGGGTATCCCCTTTCAGCTCCACCGTATAGTAGCCCTGCGAAAATCGCTTAAGTCGATTTACTTCCTCCTTATTGTTGGTACTGTGCAGAAGTGAATCCTGACGGGGAAAGAATTCAAACGAAATAGGTTGTTTATCAAAAACTGAATGATAGCCAACATAACTTCCTGAATCATTATTCGCCACCACATACCAAAGCAAATTGTTAAACGGTGTTGGCGTTGTAAAATAGTGGTTGGCATTTATTCCCTGTTCAAAGAGGGATGCCCTAACTGCTTTGTCAACGGTCAATTTATTGGTCAATGCATAACCTAAATAAAATGCGCTCACAACAATTCCGCCCATAGCCCAATAAACCCTACTCTTATTTATGGCTGAGGTGACTATCAAATACAAAGCTGCTACACCTAATGAAATTGAAAAAAGCGGATCAGCAACAAAGAGGGTATGAAACGAGACCCGCGCGTGACTAAAGGGTTCAAACCAGCCCGTACCATACGCGTTGAAAGCATCCAACACCGAGTGTATAAGTACCTGAATACCAAAGAAAGTGAACCAGTATTTAAAAGTAGTTTGTGTATTGCCCCACCCTCGTTGTGCAGCCCAGGCGAGTATGGGTGTAATAAGAAACGCAAAAAGAAAGGAATGAGTAAAGCCCCGGTGGGCAAGCACATTGGTAGAGGGCTCGAGCCAAAATGAAAAAACAAAATCAAAGTCAGGAACGGATTGCGCCAGCGCGCCAAACACCAACGCTTTTTTACCGATACGCTTGGTGGCCAGAAGCTCCCCGATACAAGCTCCAAGGGCCACATGTGTTAAGGTATCCACAGATTGGTACTTTCGTTAAAGTGCACGTTTACTTCTTTGAAAGTTACCTAATAACATCAGAAACAATCCCAATAGAAAGTAAAGCAACTGTAAAATATGATTTTCAGGCAACATATAAACCTGAGCTAATATCCAGCCTGTTAAGATAGCGCCTTGAATAAATATCAAAGTGGGATAAATGGGGCGTTTCATCATCGTAACAACGGATGTTATCAGATTCAAAATACCGACCGCAAAAAACAGAATCATCCCTGGGGCTTCGTAATCAGTAAAAAAAGTTTCACTCAACCCTCTCACACTAAGCCCCAGGGTATTACCTGTAGGATCAATAACCAATGCTAACCCACCTAAACTGGCAGAGATACCAATAAATAGCAACAGCACAATGGAGGCTACCCAGGTAATAGATTCAAATTTAGAGTGCGCAATGTGTTTCATTTAGTTTAGACTTTCTACTGCATTTTTTATGTGCTTATAGGCCAGTGAAATCTCAAATTTAAAGTCATCATACTTTTCTTGCCGGGCATTAATCCTGTCTTTTGCCTTGGATGTCATCTTTTTGATTTCCCTGCGCACTGTTTGCATCCGGGTTCGATAGTCATCCCTTACATCGAATTTCTTGAGTCTAAAACGCAATCGCAGGATTTCCATTTTGAGCTTAAATTGTTCCACCTCATGCACAAAGAAATCAGGAGCCTTTATTCTGCGCCAGTTCTTTTGAATATCTTCTTCGAGGTTAGTCAGGGCGTTCATTATTTTTTTCTTCTGCCCTTCAAAAAGATCTTTAGAGTCAGCCTTACCCAAAGCCAGTTGTAATTCAAGTTCTTCGATTTTAGCTTTTACTTCGGGGCTCAAATAGTTTTCGGCTGGGTTAGCAAGTATATTCTTGAGCTCGCCTACCTTTAATCTAAACTCACTTTTTATTTCTTCAAACTTATCCCTTGCATCGGCCTTACCCAAGGCAAGTTGAAGTGCCAGTTCGTCAATCTCCTGCTGTGCAGCCAATAGCTTCTCAGTTACTTTTTGCAGGATGTTTGTTTCAGTGGTTTCTTCGGTTTTCATTGCTATCAGTTTATTTTACAATACAGCTGAATGTATAGTTGGATGAAAATGATTTTTTAAGAATGCTTCCCGTTGATTTTCACTCAGCTTATGTGCTGTTTCTACGCTCAGTTTTACTTTTTTAAATTCGGGGTCTGCAGTTAACAGGTTGAATAATTCCGTTTTAGCATCGCTGGGTCCAAACAATACAACTTCATCAAACCCTTTAGCCAGGTCGGCTATTTTTTTGTAATAGTTTGTATGCAACTGCCTTTCCTTATTATGCATCTTGCCTTCATTCTTGAAAAAGCTGTGCTGCTTTTCTTCCCAGGTAAATTCAGACTCTACTACAGTAGTACTAATCGAATCACCTTTCAACTCCATAACATAGGCGGTGGAGTAATCCATCCAAACTCCCAATTGCTTCGTGGTTTTCATAACTCCTGGGTTTAAAATTTTATCAATCTCAAGTAATTTTATTCCTCTTATTGACTACCCGATATTACTTCTGTTGGTTCGTAATAAAAATGACCTACGTCATCAATACTCAATTAGTATAAAAAAAGCCCCTTATGCAGCTACATAAGGGGCTCGTTTAGTGTGGACGATTAGGCTAAACCACTACTTTATCGCCCGAACTTAACAGGGCTGCGTCAAGATCCTCACCGGGTTTGGCAATAATCTTTTCACTCTCCTTATCCCATTCAATTCTGCGACCTAATTTGTATGACAAGCCGGCCATGTGTGCAGATATGGCTTCCTGGAATCCTTCGTTTATACTGCAACTTGGAATGCCGCCATTGCGAATGCAACTCAGCCACTCGCGCATATGCAAGAACGTTGAATCCACACGTTTTCCATCGCGATAGGTCCAGAGTAATCCCTTGTTTGCAAAATACTTAGCGGTAGCTGAGGTAACCGCATCCGTTGCGTTTGCCATCGGATTGTATTGATATACAGGAACACTTGGATCAATTCGTTTATCCTTAATCATATCAGCAAACCGGGTGCTTCGCGCGTCTGCATAAATGCTTATCATGTTTCCGAGCTCCATCGTAGCATCATGACCCATCAGGTAGGTGCCGCGATCAAACTGATTTCCTAACGTGGCACTATAGACAAACGTCATCCCCTTTTCCTTGCCTTCCTCCTGGCTGCCACCTGTGCTGAAATCAGGAAACTCCATATTTACCTGCATAACATCAGGAACATTGCGGCCATCGCGGTGTGTGTAAATTCCGCCTGAAGCCATCACAGAAGCTGGAATTCCCATTTTAAGCAGACAGTTGATTCTGTCATAGTCATGGGTTAATAAGTCCCCGGACAGACCAGATCCATAGGCCCACCATTTTCTCCAACGGAAAAAGTGTTCTTTGTTAAAGGGTACTTTTGGTGCATTGCCCAGGAACATATCCCAGTTAATGGTTTCTGGCGAAGCCTTTTCATGAATATCATATTGCCATGCCCCATTGTCATCATTACGGTTCGTATTGGTTGTTACCAACGAAACGTGGCCCAGCGTTTTCTTATTGATGATATCCATGGCAGTTAGGAAACTTTGCGTTTGGCGATGCTGATGCCCAACCTGAAATACAATTTTCGGATTGGAGCGCACAGTTTCTCTCAGCGCATACGTTTCTGAAACATTGTGTGTCATTGGTTTTTCTACATACACATGCACTCCGGCATTAATAGCATCCATAGCAATGGGTGCATGCCAGTGGTCAGGGGTCGCGATAACAACGGCATCAACATCGCCACTGCTAACCAACTCCTTATGAGTAGCATAACGTTTCACCTTATTTTCAGGTGTTGAAAATGAGTCAATGACCCTTTCAGCATTCACATCAAAAATATCGCACACAGCGGTGATCTTGATATTCAGATTCTCCTGATCTAAAAATTCTTTTAGCCGGGTATCGTTCGGATTTTTCTCAGCGGCCGCTTTCATATCAGCGAGCCACTGTTTGGTAGCAAATCCCAACGCACGGCATAATTGTTCACCGCGAATTCCGAAACCAATAATTCCTAACCGGATAGGATTACCCGTCATTGGTCCTGTTGGTGGCGGTGCTGCTGCTTTAATATTCAGCGTTTCGAGTAAGAATTGCTTCTCTTGCTTTGCGGAAGTAGTAAGCTTCGCTCCGGCAAACCAAACGGTGCCTAATACTGGAATCCCGGCAAGGCTTTTCAACATGTCGCGCCTGCTCCATGAATTGAATATAGAATCTTCGTTTTTCATAGTCTGTTTCTTTAGGGTAAAGTATTAGCCGTTGGCTGTTTCTGTTTTTTTCCTGTTAAAGAACCGTTCAATTCCAAAGGATACATAAGATGGAAATTGGTAAAGCACTAAAAGCGCTGCCATCTCGATCAGATTTTTGTTTACAATCCAATAGCTTCCTTCGGCTGGTCCTTGCTCAAGTCCAGGGAAAGGAGGATGAGCCAGATAATATAAAGCGAGTAACAGGATACCACCAATACATGCCCACCGAATTTTAAGACCTAGTATTAAGCCGGCACCCACAGCAATTAATCCTACAATGTTCAGTGTGTCTACCACAGTAATAAAGGAATCTCCGGAGATCCAGGTAAAGAAAGGTTTCAGAAAAGAGGCACTAAGCAAGTACCCTTTTGAGGTCCAGGCGGGGTTATATAATTTCAATACTCCTTCGTATAAAAAGTGCCATCCGATCAGGATGCGCAGGAAAATGAGGCTATTATTTTGCCCCGCAGAAAAGTGGCTTGGTTTCATAAGATTTATGTTTAATGAACTCACGATATTATACCAGAATTTATAGGTAAAAAATGATAAAAGTCAGTGCCACATATAATCTAGCGCAGGTCGTGCGATGCGAATTATCAGGTTTGACTTTGAGTGTATGAAGTTAATTATCAGTGTTTTCCTTACCTTTGCGGCTTATTTTATAAATTTTACATGATTGCAGCCAATAATGTCACCCTTCAGTTTGGTAAGAGGGTACTTTTTGATGAAGTGAATCTGAAATTCATTGCCGGTAACTGCTATGGAGTTATTGGAGCGAATGGTGCCGGAAAATCTACTTTTTTGAAGATCCTTTCCGGAGATATTGATCCTACCCGTGGACAGATTAGCATAGATCCGGGTAAACGCATGGCGGTGTTACGCCAAAATCACTTTGAGTTTGATGAAGTAGCCGTGCTTGATACGGTTATGATGGGGTACACCCATTTGTGGAACATCATGCAGGAAAAGGATGCTATTTATGCCAAACCTGATTTTTCGGAAGAAGATGGAATCAAAGCTTCTGAGTTGGAAGCGGAGTTTACAGAACTCAATGGCTGGAATGCCCAATCCGATGCCGCCTCCCTCCTGAGTGGTTTGGGAATAACCGAGGAGAATCATTACAAGTTGGTGAAGGAATTAAGTGGTTCAGAAAAGGTACGGGTATTATTAGCCCAGGCGATCTATGGCAATCCAGACATTCTAATCCTGGATGAACCTACGAACGACCTGGATTTGCATACGATTGGTTGGCTTGAGGATTTCCTTCTTGAATTCAAGAATACTGTAATTGTTGTATCTCACGATCGTCACTTTTTAGATACAGTTTGTACGCATATTGTTGATATTGATTTTAAAGCGATTCGACTTTATACAGGTAATTATTCATTCTGGTATCAGTCTAGTCAGTTAGCATTGTCTCAGCGCGCTTCGGCAAATAAGAAGGCTGAAGAAAAGAAAAAAGAATTGCAGGAATTCATTGCTCGCTTCAGTGCTAATGCTTCTAAGTCGAAGCAGGCAACCAGTCGCAGAAAATTACTGGAGAAGATTAATCTTGATGACATTCAACCCTCGAACCGGAAATATCCTGCTATTATCTTCCAGCAAAAACGCACTGCAGGAGATCAGATTTTGCACGTTGAAGAGTTAACGCATTCACTGAATGGAACCGTTCTCTTTAAAAAGTTAGATTTCTTTGTAAACAAAGGCGATAAGATTGCCTTCCTCAGTAAAGACAGCTTAACGATCACGACTCTCTTTCAACTGTTGATTGGGGAATTAAAGCCAGATTCTGGCAGTTTCAAATTTGGCCAAACAATCACTCCCGCCTACCTGCCGGTCAATAACGAATCTTATTTCCAATCGAATGACAATCTGATCGATTGGTTGCGCCAATATGCAGAAGAAGAAAACCGGGATGAAGTTTATATCCGCGGGTTTCTGGGCAAAATGCTTTTCTCCGGAGAAGAGGTTTTTAAAAAGTGCAGTGTATTATCAGGGGGTGAGAAAGTGCGGTGTATGATTTCACGCATGATGTTGGCTGGCGCTAATTTGTTGATTCTGGATGAACCTACCAACCACCTCGATCTGGAATCGATTACCGCTTTCAACAATGCACTGAAAGACTTTCCGGGCACGGTATTGTTTACAACCCATGATCATGAATTTACCCAAACTGTTGCCAACCGCATTATTGAGATAACTCCAAATGGTCATATCGATCGCCTGATGACGTATGATGAATACATCTCCAGCGAGAACATTGTTGCTCAAAAGGAAGCCCTCTATGCAGAATAGATCTAATTTAGTTGTAGTGCGCAAGCAATAAAAAAGCCCCGATGGAAACCGGGGCTTTACTTTAACAATGAGTTGATTAATCTAAAAGACCCAAGGCCTTCATTCTCTTTTCAATTCTTGTTACCTGTGCAGTCATATCAAGGTCGGTATAGATCAAATATAGAACATCAAGCACCTTACCTTCGTCAGGGCTAAGCTTTTCACACTTTTCCCAATAAGGAAGGGCCACACGAAGTTTATCCTGATAAACTTTATCTAATTGAACCTTCTTATTGAAATCATCTTTTGAGTTACCCAATTGATTCATTTGGTCCTTGACAGTCTTAGCCTCAAAATAAATCACTTCAGCCAATCCAAGTTGTGGTTCGAAATATTTTGGATCTAACTTAATTGCTTCTTCAAACCATTTTTTGGCTTCAGCCGGATCCTTTAATTCACTACTAATGACCCCCAGAAAGTAGCGAGACTCTTTATCATTTGGATCCGCAGCTGCCTGTTTTTCCATGGCCGCTTTAGCTTCCGGCAGTCGGTTCATCTTCACATACATGTCCAACTCAAAACGTGGGTATTCCTTGTTGTTTGGATACTTCACTACTAGCTCCTGTGCTAACTTTAAAGCGGACTCATTATCCTTCTTCTGATCTCTGTAAATACTGAATAGCATGATGTAGGCATCGGGTGAGCTTCCACCTTTAGCCTGATACTCCTTTATTAAGGCAATCGCCTTATCATACTCTCCTGCAGCAGGAGCAAAGAAAATTCCTGCGTTCATCATGATCGCAGTATCATTTGGTACGAAATAAAGTGTACGCTCAGTGAATTCAAATGCTTTTTTATAATCCTTATCATTCTGATAAGCAGCAACAGCGGTGTTGAAATAACTCTGGGCCAAAAATGCGCTTATCTGATCGTTCATCATGGGAAAGCCAACAGCATCGTTAAGAAAAGCTGGCGTCTTTCCATTATCAATTGCTTTAGCTTTTTCGAAGGATTCCTTAGCAACAGGGAAACCATCCGGTACGATTGATTTAAACTTTTCAACCTTGGTTGTATCGAAGCCGGCATAGATAACACCCTTCAGGTACCAGGCTTTCGCTGCATTTTTTGTGGGTTGTCCCTTTTTGTCAACCATGAAGTCCTGGCTGGCGGTTGTAACATCAATGATACTTTTGGCTTCATCAAATTTGCCGGCACGAAGGGCTTTTTCAGCATTAGTGATGCTCGGCTTTATTTCCTTCTGTGCCAAGGCAGCAAACGGAATAAATCCGATTAATAAGATGGCTATCTTTTTCATTTTACAAGTAAGGTTTAGTTCAAGTTTAGTTTAGTTTATTCTGTTACCGGGTTACTATTTTCGGGTAAATCACCTTCTATCTTCTGAATTTTTTCAACCGAAGAAATAGCATCGTCTTCATTGAGTTTAATCAGTCGCACGCCTTGTGTGGCTCGGCCCATAATGCGCAACTCTGCTACGCTGATACGAATGCTAATTCCGGATTTATTAATAATCATCAAATCATCGTTATCGACAACTTCCTTAATTGCAACAAGCTTGCCAGTTTTTTCGGTAACGTTAATGGTTTTAACACCTTTTCCGCCCCTTCGGGTAATCCGGTAGTCTTCAATAGACGACCGTTTTCCATACCCTTTCTCGGAAACCACTAACAAATTTGCATCCTGACGGCTAATACATACCATTCCAATTACCTTATCCTCACCTGATTCCAGAGTAACGCCACGAACTCCTGAGGCTGTCCTTCCCATAGGACGAACATCGCTTTCGTTAAAGCGCACTGCCTTACCTTCACTTTTTGCAATGATAATATCATTATTACCATTCGTCAAGGCAGCATTTAACAGGCGGTCACCATCGTTGATCGTAATCGATGTAATTCCATTTGCGCGGGGTCTCGAATACGCCTCCAACGAAGTTTTCTTGATCGTTCCTTTCTCTGTGCAGAGAATGACAAACGTATTATTGATGTACGCTTCATCGGTTAAGTCCTTCACGTTGAGAACGGCTTTCACTTTATCGCCTGGCTCAATGTTTAGCAGGTTTTGAATAGCCCGTCCCTTAGAGGTCTTATTTCCTTCCGGAATCTCATACACCTTTTTCCAATAAACTTTTCCGAACTCCGTGAATATGAGCAGATAATTGTGTGCCTGGGCTATGAATAAATGCTCAGTAAAATCATCCTCCTTGGTACTGGCAGCCTTCGATCCGATGCCCCCTCTTCCTTGTATCCGATATTCTGAAAGTGACGTACGTTTAACATAGCCCTGGTTGGAAATCGTAATCACCATCTCTTCGTTGGCAATCATGTCTTCCAGGGTAATATCGTCATCGCTATGAACTACCTCAGTTCTGCGCTTGTCCCCATAGCGCTCTTTTATTTCAGCTAATTCATCCTTGATAATTCCCATGCGAACAGGTTCGCTGGCCAGAATCTCATTGAGGCGGGCAATCAACGCCTTCACTTCATTGTATTCATTTTGAATTTTATCGCGCTCAAGACCGGTCAATCGTTGAAGACGCATTTCAAGGATCGCCTTGGATTGAATTTCAGACAGGTTGAATTGTTTCATTAAACCCTCCTTGGCAACTTCCGGATCGCGGGAATTGCGTATCAAGGTAATCACTTCATCGAGGTGGTCGAGGGCAATCAGATATCCTTCCAGGATGTGTGCCCGCTTCTCAGCTTCATTGAGCTCGAATTTAGTTCTGCGAACCACCACTTCATGACGGTGATCAACAAAATGAACTATCAAATCCTTGAGATTCAATGTCTGAGGCCTGCCTTTCACCAGAGCCACATTGTTTACCCCAAATGAAGACTGAAGTTGCGTGTATTTAAATAGATTGTTTAATACAATGTTTGGAATAGCATCTCTCTTCAAATCATAAACTACCCGGTATCCATCGCGATCGGATTCATCGCGCATATCGCTGATGCCTTCCAGTTTTTTCTCGTTAATCAAAGCAGCCGTCTTTTCAATCATGACTGCCTTGTTAACCATGTAAGGAACTTCCGTTACGATGATTTGATCCCTGCCATTAGGCGTGGTAACAATCTCAGCTTTTGCCCGAACCACAATGCGACCCCGGCCTGTAAGAAACGCTTCTTGCACGCCCTGATATCCATAAATAATACCGCCTGTGGGGAAGTCAGGAGCGGTAATGTATTTCATTAACTCAGATATCGTAATATCCTTATTATCAATGTATGCGATAATTCCATCTACGACTTCAGTTAAATTATGAGGTGCCATGTTAGTGGCCATCCCCACTGCAATACCTGAAGATCCGTTAATTAGGAGGTTAGGAACCTTTCCAGGTAATACGGTAGGTTCTGTAAGTGAGTCATCAAAGTTGGACTGAAAGTCAACGGTTTCTTTATTGATGTCAGCAAGTAATTCTTCAGCGATCCTGCGCAAGCGGGCCTCGGTATATCGCATGGCTGCCGGAGAGTCTCCATCAATAGATCCAAAGTTTCCCTGGCCATCTACAAGGGTATACCGTAACGACCAATCCTGAGCCATGCGCACCATCGTATCATATACCGATGAGTCACCATGGGGGTGATACTTACCAAGCACTTCCCCTACAATACGGGCAGATTTTTTATATGGCTTGTTGTAATTTACTCCCAACTCAAGCATGCCATAAAGCACTCTGCGGTGAACGGGTTTTAGTCCATCACGTACATCCGGTAGAGCTCGTGAAACGATGACCGACATCGAATAATCGATGTAGGCGCCACGCATTTCATCTTCAATATTGATTGGAATAATGTTCTGCCTCGCGGGAGGATTACTGCTATCTTCAGCCACGTTTTACCTTGGGTTAAAATGGGTCATTTTCAGCCAGTTGAAAGGCCTTAAAAATAAGGCTGCAAGGTAAAGAAAATTAGCTAATTGTTACGCCTTAACAGCACTCGAAAAGAATGATTTTATACTAAAAATAAGCGATTATTTATGGACCTACCGGTAGATCAATAAGGGTTCAATTTGCGCTTATTTTTACCCTTATATTTGATCAGCGTTGGATGATTTTCGCCATAGCCCGGATTCTGTTTTTTGAAGAATGGATGTACTCTACTCCGATACTCCTTATTGCCATGCGCGTGGTTCATTTGAATCTTGCAATCCTTAAGGTAACAACGAGGGAGTTCAGGCAAAGAGTAGGTAAGTCCAAACTGAAAGTAGGCTGCATTCATCTTATGAACGATCGGACTTCCACCCACATCCAACGTATATTTCTTGAGTTCAAAAGAGGGTCTTACAAAAGCTCTGAGATCTTCTGAGAATTCATGTTCGATTGTGACCCCTAAATTGTAGTACATACCCTTTGTGATGAGAGCGCGATCGAAATTCTTTCCTGGCTTATAATTACCGATTTGAAGATCACCAGTAAAAAGAAACTTATCGAGTCGATAAAAAGAGACACCCGCCATGCCATAGTATTTCCGCATCCAGCCAAAGGTGCCTTCAGGTTTAAAACCTTCAATTTTATCCTGATAGGTTGTTGGATTAAAATGCCCAAGAAACATTGCCTCGTAAGAATACCCTCCTCCTAGTCGAAAACGCTTGAGGAACTCGTAATGAACCGTCAGATTAATCGGGATATTCAATCCATTGCCTTTAAATCCTAACTCAGTAGTATCACCAGCTACCAAAAAGCTATCGGGCATCACAGATAACGTATCTGCCGTAACCTGATTGATCCAGTTTGAATAACGAGGATCTACCGTGCCACCCACGGGAAAAATCCGGGGCGCATTTCCGCTCCGTTGAAATACTCCGAAGTTGTCAAGCGTGTGGTTCATAAAGGTATTGCTAGCGCCTGTACTGAGACTGAATTTAAAATTTCTAAGAATTTTGCGGGTAGGATTTTTCTTCAGCTTGGCGTAGATAGTCTCAAGTGGAAAGGTTGGCTTCTCGTCATCCTGTGCTATTGACATAATCGGCAGCAGAAATACGGCAAGCACAAGGCAGGATATGGAGACCTTTCTTTTCAGAATTTATCTTAATTAAACCTTAAAGATAACAGGGAGAACCGGATGGTAAAATGCCCATTTAGGTTAGTATCCGTAATTAGGATACCCACTTTCTAACGAACTAAAGGTATGAAACAGTATCTGGCCCTTGTTTGCCTGATAGGTGAATTCATGATCGCTATAATCTCCGCGCGGGCCTTTGAGACTCAACTTCACAACATTTGGACCTGGGTTTAATGAAATGCGGCTATAGTAAATACTATGAGGCAGTGTCTGCCAATTGCGGGTATCTGCCTTTTCGGTGATGGCATTAATCATTCCCAATACAGAACCCAGGGTCTTATCCTCCTGTTTAACCTGGTATTCAGCTACCTTTTTAAGAGCCACACGAATCAAGGCTTTGCTCAACTCAAGGTCCATCCGTTGCTGCAAACTTTTAAACGCTATTTTATTTACATCTTCAAGGAGTTGCAGTTGTGTTGAGTTACCCTGCCAGGTCAAAGTCGCTTCGGAATAATACGTTGGCCGTTCAACATACCGTGGTAATGCCACCCGAAAAATCTCCAGACTTCCAAGTCCATTCTTTTCCCTTTCATCATACCCTTCGAGCGGAAATGGAAACGTGAGACCGAGTTCGCGGTTATAAAAATAGACCATGTTACCCCTGCGGTCAACAACAAAGTTAATCCCCCACTCTGCCTTCACCGGGCTTAATCCATTGTGCCAGAAGAAAACCAATTCACCACCTTCAGGTGCTACGTATTCATAGTCTGGCATATTGAACTCATTCTTATACAAATTAAAATCATTGGTAAATCCACTGAGCCAGGCGGTGCGCAAAATGTCTTTCTTAAGTTGTTCAGGGGCATATAACCCAAACAAGCGACTATAATCATCCTGGTAAATTTCTAATGCATTCCGATAAGCAATAAAGGCATTGTTGTAATCTTTGTCGGTATCATAAATCACACCCATGAGCGTATGAATGAAAGCATCGCGCTGATATTTATTTTCATTTTGATACCGATCGCTAAGTTGCTGGAGGCGGATATTAACTCTTCTGCATTCTACCAGTGCTTCCTGTGTTTTACCCATCTTAAGAAAATTGATGGCCTTGTAATACAACAGCATCAGGTGTTCATGATCTTCCCCCTTATAAGAGGTTATCATGGGGTTCGTTAAATAGGAGGCTGCTTCGTTGAGGTAATTCTTCCGGTAATCCTCGCCAAATAAAAAGGCTTTTTCAAAGTATTCATTGCTTTCATCGTACCGCCCCAACATGGATAGCACCAATCCATTATTGACATTGAACAAAAATTCCCTTTTACCGTTGGCTTCAGACGATTTAGCCTGCAAGGTAGTTAACGCATTATCCAACTTGCCGCTTTCAAACTCCTGATTAAATGAATAGGTAGATTGATAGTAATTAGCGCAGGAACCTGCCACTAACGCAATTAACAGAAACTTAAATTTTAAATATGGAATCCTAAGCCGATTCATCATCATTCAAAATTTAAATTGGACCTTAGTTTTTGATATACTTCTTTATTTCCTGCTGGCCATACCAAATGCGCTTATTGGTTTCCATATCGGTAAGAAATAAAGTTGTTACGTAATTAACCACTCTGTTTTTGTTGTACACATCTGTTTCAGAAGTCATTTCGCCAAAGAGCATCAGATTCGCACCCAGTTCTTTTCCCCATTGAGCCATGGTGGCTGGATCTGAAAAATCCTGCTGCTGGGCCCGCTCTTCCCGAAGTTTGTCCCGGAACTCATAGGACTCAACCAGATCAGCAAGTCCTGAATTAAAGATGGCTAACTCGAATTTCTTAATGTAGTTATTGGCATCAATGTGTTCGCTGGTTCGATTTTGAATCTGTCCAACAATGATGGCGGGCTTCTTACCCAATGCTTTTGCATATTCCTGAAACTTCGTACTGCCAAGTAATTCGCTTGTCATTTTATCAGCCACTTGTCGCGAATCGGAATCATTCCAGCGGCCACTTAAATCAATTTGCTGATTAGGATCGATGCGAGACACCGAGCGGGCACAGGAACCTAAAATCACGACCGAAATTACGAGAGATAATAAGCGCATGAGTAAAGCTTTGAGATTCATACTCCAAACTTCAAGCCAAATCTGTTTTTCTGATATCCCTTAAACGCTGAATAACCTCTTTAGGGTTTGGTGCAGAAAACACAAAATTGCCCGCAACCAGTACATGAGCGCCTGCTTCCAATAAAGGTCTTGCGTTATCCTGATTAACGCCCCCATCGATCTCGATGAGAGCCGAGGATTTTCTTTCAACAATGAGTTGCTTCAATTCCTCAACTTTACGGTAGGTGTTTTCTATAAACTTCTGTCCACCAAAACCAGGATTTACAGACATCATACAAACCAAATCAATATCAGCAATTACATCCTGTAACAGAGAAACTGGTGTATGGGGATTGATGGCCACCCCGGCCTTCATACCATTCGCTTTAATCTGTTGAATGGTACGGTGCAAATGGGTACTGGCTTCGATATGCACCGATAAAATATCAGCACCAACTTCACGAAAGGCCTCAATGTATCTTTCCGGTTGCATGATCATCAGGTGAACGTCCAATGG
>DAOOCD010000059.1:0-17591 GCA_035408225.1 Cyclobacteriaceae bacterium
TCTCCGGGTGGTATTAAAAGAGACAAGGCCGAAGAGCCCGAGGCTCGCTAGCAAAACGGTAATGGTACTGATAAAGATAAGTAACTGGACATTCGCGTCAGTATTACGGTTGAAGTCGGCAAATACCTCGTCTTGAACAAAGCCTTCATACGTATCGTCTGGGGCAATACTTGCCCAGGTTGACTTCACAAGCTCTTGTGTTTCGTACACATGTCCGGCCCGTACCTGAATAGCGAGAAAGTTATAATCATCTTCGTTTGCGATGCGAAACAATACTGGCCCCAGAACATGATAAAATCCTTCATAGTGAAAGTCCTCTACCACTCCGATGACATAACGTTTTACGCTGTCTAGTTCGAATGCCTGCCCTATAGGATTGGACCAGCCCAATGTTTTTGCAAAAGTTTCGTTGATTATGACTGATTCAACTTCGTCTGACTGAATCGTTTGATCGAACGATCGACCTTCTTTCAAACGGAGGTTCATTGTTTCCAAATAGTTATAGCCCACTTGAAAATCCACTGTTTCAATTCGTTGTTCATTGTATAAAAATGTAATCCTTGAATTCGATTTTCCGATGTGACCATCGGTGCCGGCCATTTTGATTATGCTTTGGTTCGTGGTAAGGCGATCGCGCAATGCCAGGAACTTGCTTTTTTCTTCCACACGTACGGCAATCAGGTTATCATGCTTATATCCCCAATCTTTATTTTTCAAATAGATACTGTTATCTATGAAGACAAAGGAACCCACAATTGTCATGAAGGCAAAAATGAATTGAAGTGTTAATAAAACCCGACTGAACAAATTTCTTTGCCCGAATTTTTCCCGACCCTGGAGAATTTGAATCGGTTGAAAAGAAGCAATGTAAAAAGCAGGGTATGCTCCCGACAATAACCCAATAAACAAAAGCAATCCTGCAAAAAACAGAAACATAATATTTCCCGATGAAAACCCAAACAAAACGTTTGAAGGAAAAAGTGAATTGAAGCCGGGAAGGAAGAAGAGGTAAGCAAGCAGGCAGCCAACCAACATAGCTAACGCACACATTAAAAAATTTTCTGTAAGAAATTGATGGATAATTTCTCGTTTCTGTCCGCCAATAACTTTACGGATTCCGATTTCTTTAAGTCTTGTTGCAACCGTAGCGATGGAAACATTCATATAATTAAGGGAAGCCAGAATCAACAGAAAGGTTGCAATGACGCCTAAAGAGATGAGGCCTTCCCGTTGGCTGCCTTCAGAAACAGAGCTTACAATCTCATTGCTTACCAGCCCAAGTCCCTTGAGCGGACGAAACCGAAATTCGTTGATCAGCCATTGTGGTGATGCAGTATTTTGTGTGGCTACATGCATTTTCATTTGGGCAGTTAATTCATTTACTGAATGACCCGAGCGTAGCATGATAAAGGTACCGTCTACCAGGTAGGCCCAATCATCAGCCTTTTCAGGTTCTAAGTCTTGAAAATTGGCTATCGGAAGAATTATCGTTGGATATAACGTTGATCCCGTAGGCCGCTCGAATACTGCACTTACAAAAAACTCCTGTTTGTCGTGCTCGCGAAACTTAAGTGACAAGCTTTGGCCGATAGGGTCTGTTTCTCCAAAATATTTTTTAGCAATCTCTTTTTCTAATACTAATTGGTTCTTTTGACTGAGTACCAGGCCATTTCCTGTGGTGATTGGAAAGCTAAACATATCAAAGAAGGCAGGGTCAACAAACCAAAGTTGCTCATTAAACACATCATCCCGATGACGAATATTTGCATACCCAAACTCAATGCGTGTAAATGTTTCTATGGCATCTTGGTTTTGAAAAGTGGATGGCCCCAGCATTATGGGGGAGTCACTCCATTCTTCGGTACGTTTGTCGACTTCAATTATGCTGGTTACCTGGTAGATTCGATTCATATTCTCATGAAAGAAATCAGCATGAAATTGATTATCGATTATGATGAATGAGGTTATGGCGATCCCTAGCGCCAGTGATAATCCCAAAATATTAATGGAACTATTTAAGCGATGGCGAATTGCATTTCTAAAACCGGCAATCAAATAACTTTTAAACATGGCGCCATTGGTTGATGAGTAATTATTTTTGGTTTGTTTAATATTTGACCACTTAAAAAAACGAATTACATTCCAGCTAAATTGAAGTCTTGCCTTTGTCTGGTTCGTTGATGCCGTTCGATAAAATAGTTCATACGCATCACCCTGAATTTCTTCCAACAAATCAGGGCGGCAATACCATTGAAGGAACCGATCAGCCCATTTGGGAGGACGGTTGGTTGTTCGTTGTTGCTTATTGACTGTTTGCATATCCGTTTATTTCGTAGCGAATAGCTAACCACCTACAACTAAATGATTATACTGCAAAGCTACTTTCGGTATCTGACTATATAATTGATTACGCAACTCATTCGCATCTTCCAACACACGTTTGCCAGCTGCAGTAAGTAGAAATATTCTCTTTCTTCTTCCACCGCGCTCTTCAGTAGGGTTGCACATTTTCGATTTCAGATAGCCCTTGTTTTCAAGACGAGTAAGTACCGAATGCACTGCGCTGATGTTAAGACTGCGCCCCGCCTGCTTTTCAATTTCATCCATCACAGCTACACCATATGCTTCGGGGTAGAGAATGCCCACATGCAAAAGCACTAATTCTTCGAGTTCGCCCAAGTAGGTTCCTTTCATAAATAATTATATTAGTTTTGCAAACGTGAAAGTAATAAATATGTTTCATGTTTGTAGAATTGCTTTGAAGAAAGGACAGAATGGATTTAGCGGAAGATGGCAAACCAATAAAATTCAGCCAGATTGGTGAAGAATTGGCAGGCGAAACGTGTTGTTGGATTGCTATCCAATATGTAGGTGCTGCTAACTACAACATGGTCGTACCTAATTGAGCCCTTAGTTCTGAAAAGTATTTAAAATGCCTGAGAATTTAACGTAGTGATTCCATCACCTTCTCAAAACTCACCCAATAAATATTCCCAGTTCCGTTTAGGGTTTGCTGGTTGATCTTTTGAATCTGTTCATAGGATGCTTTTGTGTCAAATGAAACTGGAAGTGCGGCCCGTTCACTTGTAAAGAACAGAATCGTTTTATCAGGGCTTACATAGGGGCAGTAATCCAATCGCGATGAATTCAACGCTTTTAGATTTTTAGCAGGCTGCCACTTGCCATGGGCATCTTTAACACTCATGTATAAGTCTCCACGACCTGTATCATCTTTACGTCCATAGCCAGTGAAAATAATGAATTGCTCATCCGAATCAACAAAGGCATTAAATTCATATCCTTTCGAGTTGATGGCGGTATCCAATGCAGTGGGCTTTTCGAATTGTCCATTTTTCCAGGCGGCAAAAAAAATATCCTCGCGACCTACACCATCTTTGTATTGAGCAGTAAAATAGAGATTACCACTTTTCGCAATGGAAGGATAAAATTCATCTGAATCTGTATTCACAGACCTACCCAGGTTTTTTGGTTCATTCCAGGTATTCCCCATTCGATCCACCACCCAGAGATCAAAATCCTTTGGTTGATTACCTTGCAAAGGTCGGTTTGAAGCAAAGTATAATTTCTTTCCATCCGCGCTGAAGGCAGGCTCCAGGTCACTAAAGATTCCGGCAAATGAAACCACTTCGGGCCTCGACCATTTTCCGTTTTTATCCTTCCGACTAAATACAATTGTCTGGAAGCTGGATTGCGGGGTTGAGATTGTATAGTAAATTTCTGAACCATCGGGGCTAAGGGCAAAGTCACGTTCATTGATAGGAGTGGAGATAAATCCTTCATGAAAAAGAGTTGCATCGGTTGGTGGATTCTTTATTTCCAAGGGCATTTGAGCATAGAGCGTAGAAATGGAAATTATGAAAGTCAGGAGAATAATAGATCTTTTCATAGAGTGGAAGTTGTATTCACTTTATACGGATATGAGGGATTTTAGATCAAAATTATTTTAAGGAGTAAACCCGAAGTTTTAAAGAGTTTAACAAACGCCTTATTTTGAGGATTTACGAATTGCTTAAACCGTCTATAAGTCATCCTTATCAATCAAAAAAAATTATAATGTATCTTCTATCTGCCTAACGTTTCTGAAAGTCCTCGGTAGTGTAATTTGAACTGCTTGGGCGAACAGCCTTTGTATTTTTTAACTGCCTGAAGAAAAAGGGCTGGCATAAGAGATTTCATCCATCAGGATTATTTCTCAAAAATGACGTCCGTCATAGTCCATGTTATGTTGTGTAAGTATCTTTTATTGTTCAATAAGAAAGGAGGGCACCATGAAAAGGAGGCCGATTTTGACCTTTATTCTGGTTGCCACTTTCGTCAGGGTGCAGGCGCAACGAAGTAGTGGTGGCCGCAAGAGATTATCTTAAAACCAGCACCTGGCTCGGTGAGTTGGATGTCTTCCAAATAAACATTTTGATATGAAAACCGAAATTCTGACTACACTTGCACTCACTGTACTGATGGTTATTCCATTAATTCACCTGGCAAGCTACCGCAGATATGAAACCCGCCTGTCGCGTTTGGGTGCGGTTGCTTTTGCCTTCATTGTGGCTGGCTTGTTTCTTTCCCGTCAGCAATCCGTGGGCTTCGGTTTGTTAGCGATCGGCCTCATGTTAGCCGTTGCCGATATCATTCGTAAGTGGAAACATTATCACCATACCAATGCACATCACTGATCAAACCATAGAATATAAATCCTTGCAGGTTACGAGTTCCATCTTCTCCGAAGGACAACCTATTCCTACCACATACACGTGCGAAGGAAAGGACATTAATCCACCATTAGAAATTGCTGGCATTCCTGAAAAGGCTCACAGCCTTGTTTTAATTGTGGATGATCCGGATGCACCGGGCAAAACATGGGTGCATTGGTTGGTGTGGAATATTCCGATTACGCACCACATCAAAGAAAATAGCGTACCGGGTGAACAAGGCTTGAATGATTTTAAACGCACTGCCTGGGGTGGACCCTGCCCACCAAGTGGTATGCATCGTTATTTTTTTAAAGTGTATGCATTGGATACACTACTCCAGCTCTCTGCTAAAACAACCAAGCAGGAATTAGAGCAAGCGATGGGCGAACACATTCTCGCTTTTGGTGAGTTGATGGGTGTTTATAAACGCCAGGGATTGTAAAGGGTGAGCCCGACAATTTTTAGTTATTGGATTTAATCTTTTGGTTTGCTCTTTGGCGGATTGCCGGGTTGAATCAGCTTTGCTACCAACCCTGTCCATCCGGTTTGATGGCTTGCGCCTAACCCTCGGCCGGTGTCTCCATCAAAGTATTCGTGAAACAAAATGTGATCCTTAAAATGAGGATCCGATTGTAATATTGAATTGCTCCCATGAATCGGACGGTTACCATTCGCATCACTCTTAAAGAGTTTCACCATTCGCTGTGAAAGTTCGTAAGCAATTTCACGCAAGGAAAGCAGGTTGCCTGAGCCCGTAGGGTGTTCTATTTTAAAATCATCGCCATAATAATGATGAAATCGGTGTAGGGATTCAATGATCAAAAAATTAACCGGAAACCAAACCGGTCCGCGCCAGTTACTGTTGCCACCAAAAATATAGGCATCACTTTCACCCGCCTGATAACTTACTTTGAACTCACTACCATTCGCATAAAGCACGTATGGATTTTCTAAGTGAGCTCGTGATAAAGCGCGAATACCATACGGTGATAAAAATTCACGCTCATCGAGCATGCGCTTTAGTAATCGCTTTACCCTGTGACCGCGAAGTAGTGATAGCAGGTGACGCTGATTTTTTCCGCGTTCGCCCCAGCGCGATATCAGGTTGGCAAGATCAGGCCGGTTTTGTAAAAACCAGTCGAGCCGTGCAGTGAATTCCGGCATCTTCTTAAAAATTTCTTCATCAAGCACTTCCACGGCAAAGAGTGGAATGAGACCCACCATCGAGCGTACTTTTAATTTGAAACGTTCATTGTTTGGTAAATGCAGCACATCGTAAAAAAATTCATCTTCTTCATCCCACAGGTTGATGCCTTCGTTGTTTACATTAGCCATCGCCCCAGCGATGTAAAGGAAATGTTCAAAGAATTTTGTAGCGAGACTTTCATACGTTGAATTTCCTTTGGCCAGCTCAAGTGAAATGCGCAACATGTTCAACGTATACATGGCCATCCAACTGGTGCCGTCCGATTGCTCAATAAGTCCTCCGGTAGGCAGGTGTTTGCTGCTGCGATCAAATACACCAATGTTGTCCATCCCTAAAAAGCCACCCTGAAAAATATTATTTCCGTTTTCGTCTTTCTTGTTTACCCACCAGGTAAAATTCAGCAATAGCTTATGAAATACTTCTTCCAGAAATTTGCGATCTGCTTTACCATCCTGCAGTTTTCGATCGATTTTATATACACGCCAACTAGCCCAGGCTTGCACTGGTGGATTTACATCACTGAATGACCATTCGTAGGCAGGCATCTGACCATTGGGATGCATGTACCATTCTTTGGTTAGCAGTAACATTTGATGCTTGGCAAATTCAGGATCAATTAATGCAAAGGGGATTGCGTGGAAGGCCAGATCCCATGCTGCATACCACGGATACTCCCACTTGTCGGGCATCGAAATAATGTCGGCATTGTGAAGATGATTCCATTCATGATTGCGGCCCCGCTTGCGTTCGGTTGGTGGCGATGGCATGGCCGGGTCGCCTTTCAGCCACACATCGAGATCGTAAAAATAAAATTGCTTATTCCATAACATGCCTGCGAGTGCTTGCCGTTGAATATTTTTTTCTTCGGCATCCACAATTTTATTCTGAAGATCAGCATAGAATTCATCAGCCTCTTGCTTTCGCTTTTCAAAGAGTGCATCAAACTGTTGAAATGGTTTTGGTATGTAGTGAGGTGCCAAACGCAACCGCACGGTTTGGGATTTCCCCGCATTCAAAGTCCAGTCTATTCTAAAAGCTGCTTTCGTTCCTTTGTGAATTTTATTAATAGCAGCGGGATAATCAAACACAACATAATCATTGATCCCGTCTTTGAATGTTCCGGGTTGAAAATGCTGATGCAAACGCCAGGTGTTGGTTTCATTTTCACAAAAGAGGGGTTCCGCCTTGCCATCACAAAAGAGATAATAATCTCCTAATTGCTTATGACTTGCTTTCATCACCCCTTTATCATCCAGGTAGATTTCTGGCTTGTAGTGATCATACCCCCATGCCCATGTGTTGCGGAACCAGAGTGTGGGAAAAATTTGGATTGATGCGGGTTCGGGTCCGCGATTGGTAACGGTAATCTGCATTAGCAGGTCATTAGATTCTGCCTTTGCGTAAGTTACTTCTACATCAAAGTAGCGGTTTTCAGCAAAGATGCCGGTATCAAGTAATTCGAACTCAGGGTCGTGCTTACCGCGCCTTCTGTTTTCTTCTGTGATTTGGTTGTACGGATATTCGTTATGCGGATACTTATACAGCATGCGCATGTACGAATGTGTGGGCGTTGAATCGAGGTAATAGTAGAGTTCCTTTACATCTTCACCGTGGTTTCCTTCCGGATTAGTAAGCCCAAAGAAGCGCTCTTTAAGGATCGGATCCTTTTTATTCCAAACGGCAAGGGCAAGGCAAAGCAGTTGCTGATCATCAGACACTCCGGCAATCCCTTCTTCGCCCCAGCGATAGGCTTTACTTCGAGCCATATCATGAGTGATATAATTCCAGGCATCTCCGTTGGCACTATAATCTTCACGCACTGTGCCCCATTGCCGGTCGGTGAGGTAAGGGCCCCATTGCCGCCAGTTTTTTACCTTATCGCGGTCTTCAATTAATCGTTGCTTTTCAATTGTCATACTTCTTGAAAAGTAAGAAAAAAATCCGAGCCTGCGTGACTAGATTATGAGCAACTCTAAAAACCCTTACTCTACTTTGTCAGGGTTAACTAAACATTGAAAAAGAAGGCACGTCTACTTTCCTGATTTCACCGGATTACGCCAAGTGCTTTTTGTAGCTTAAGTCGCGCCAACAAAAATTGATAAAGACCATTAAGGTAATTACTTTGTGCCGTTAGCATGGCGTATTCCGAATTTTTTGCTTCTACTGGCAGAATAACCCCCACCTGTAAGCGCACGAGATCCGCTTTCAGAATCCCTTTCGAAATCTCATAGTTTTCCAAAGACAGCTTATAGTTCTCTTTTGCATTTTCATACTCCCACTGTGCGGACTGTATTTCGTAATTGATTTGTTGATTCAACTGTGTCAGATTGTTTTTCGTTTGCTCAATCCGATACCCAAATTCCTGTTTATTTTTTTGTTTCAGCAATCCATCAAAAATAGGGATCTCAATCCGCATGCCCAGATAATTATATGGACTCCAGAATTTCCCATCCGTTGGATCAAATGTATTGTTGAACTGCTGTACTGTGTAATTGGCATATAAAGAAACAGTAGGGAGGTAGGATGCTTTCTGTTTATCATTATTTAATTGGTAGATAGAAAGTTGTTGCATTTCGGTGCGTAGTTCTACGCGGTTGGGGGCCTCTTCGATGGGTGTGTTTAAGGTCTCCTCGGGTGTTACAAGCTCTGTGAGTTGCAGCGTTGATTCAATGGGTAGCACCAGTTCGTTAGCCAGGTAGCGAAGGGCGAGGAGATAATTGCTCGAATCATTTCGACTGCTTTGCCACGCATTACGCTCATCTAATTTTTCTTTGTCGAGGTCGATCTTCAATTTGGTACCATTCTTAAATTGATTTTGGCCCTGCAGGAATTTTTCGTGAGCAACCTGATAATTGAATTGCGATGCTTCCCATTTTACTTTCTTATATGATGCATCCAGATAGGCCTCACTGATACTGATGATAGCATCGTTCTCATTTTTTTCCAGATTTAGTTTTTCGAGTGCGGTCTTTTCAGTAGTAATCTTTTTATCATATCGGATACCTGGATTAAATAAGTTTTGATTTGCGTTAATGGCGAGAACGTTATAATACCGGGTTCCAAACTGAGCCCGAATAGGATCTGAGGCAGCGCTACCTCCAGTTGCCTCAGGGCTAATCACCTGGGTTTGCAATTGTGTGTTGATGCGTGCATCAAAGCTTGCACTGATTTGTGGAAGATTTTTTGTTCTGGTTTTCTCTTCTTCATTTTCGGCCAACTGAACCGCTAACTGTTGATTTTTTATAGTAATCTTATTTTGCAAACCCAAGGCAATGGCTTCCTGAAGTGAAAGTTTATACTCTTGTGCGCGAAGGGCAAAACCTATCACCAGGCACAGTGAAAATGTTAATAGTGATTTCATAATATTTAGTGGATTATCCGCGGAAGACCGCGGCAGGTTCAAGTTTTGAGATCCGGGTAATGGCAAAGAAACTTCCGGCTACGGCAATCATGAGTGTAACCAGAAACATTCCTGCTTGCATCCAAAGCGGGAAGGAAAAAAATGTGCCCGCCTGAGCTACACCACTTCGAAATCCTTCAACAAATGTGTAGCCAATGGCAAAGCCAAGCACGGAAAAAATGGTTGCTTGTGTTAAAATCAAATTTCGAACATATGCATTGGTGGCGCCAATCGCTTTTAAAGTTCCATAGTCACGAATGCGATCAATGGCAGCTGAGTAGAGTGTTAGGCCTATAATAACAAATCCGGATATCAATGCGAAGACAATCAAGGTGCCTACAGAAAGCGCAATGCCACTTGATTTTAAAACAGTAGTTACCGTCTCTGTAGTAAACTCTTTTGGATCCCATGCCCGCACTCCTTTGATGGCACCATTAATATTTGTTACAGTCTGAGCTGTGGAAAAATTCGGATCCCATTCTACCAGGAAGGCGCTAACTTTATTTGTCGAAAATCCTGTGAGGGCTCGGGCGCGTTCCAGGGTAGTAAAGGCATAAACGCCACCAAAACTTCGCACTCCGCGTGTTTGTCCGGCTATGTAAACTTTCTTGCCATTCACCTCAAAGTAGTCACCTATCTTAGCATCGCCCAGATTTTTTTGATCAAAGTATTCTGTGATAAGAGCACCTTCCGGAATCAGGTCTTCTTTTGTTCCTGCAGCCAGGTTCCATGGACCACCATGAAAGCCGGGGGCCTGACTACCGATTAGCTGTACGCCAAATGTTTTTCCGTTTTCAAAACGAGCGGATGCACCTGAAATAACCCATGGATAGGCTCGATTTACACCTGGTATACTTTCTAATTCTCTTCCAATTCGTATGTCTAAAGGAGCCAAAGCATTTACATTGGTTGTTGTTTCATCGACTACCCAAATGTATTGCTGATTATTTCGCACAAGGCTTCCCATTGCATTGGTGAGGAAAATAAAAATGCCTAGTTGCTGACCAATCAGAAAAATGGAGATGACTGCACCTGCCAATGCACCAATGGATTTGGGCTTATCAAAAAGTATGAATTTGAATGCGATGCGAAGCATTGTTAGTTAAGTTCAATCACACATTCTACACGGCTTCCAATAAGAACCTTAGCCTCCGGATTGATTTTTACCCGGACTTCTCTTACCCTGCGATCTTCCAGGTTGCTGGCATTATCTGAAAATAAAGATTTCTTTTTCAGGTAAGGAGAAACAATAAATACTTCGCCACTGCCCAACAGCGTTGAGTCACCTTGTGGGCGCAAGGTTGCGCGTTGGCCAATCTTTAGTCGATTAGCAAATAGCTCATCGATTTCTGTTATAGCTACCAAACCACCTTCGGGCGCAAACTCTCCGAGCACGGTAGCGCTGGTTACATAGTTACCCTCTTTGGCTTCGATAGAAAGTATGGTTCCTGCGCGTGAGGCCTGGATGTGTTTACGATCAAGCAGAGATTGAAAATATTTGAGATCTGCCTGTAGCTCACCCTGTTTGGCTATTTGTTGTTGCAAATTGGCCTGAGCGGCTAACTTCTGTTGTGAGATATTTTCAAAGGTAAAACGACTGTCATCCAATTGCTGCTGGGTGGCTGCCTGACCATCAAATAGGTTTTGTGTTCGGTTAAAATTGGTGCTGGCGTTTTGAACCTGCAATTCCAGAGAGCGAACCGTAGCCCGTTGACTTTCAATAATCGATTGTTGTGTATGAAGTTTACTTTGAGCTTGATTAACCTGGGCCACTTCCACATTATCCGATAGCGTGAACAAAAGTTCACCCTTTTTAACCTGTGCACTTACCTGAGTATGAATGGTCTCAACTACTCCCGCGCTTTCGGTAGTCATTTGTATTATACGTTGTTCAGGCTCGATGGAGGCAATACCAACCACCACATCCACAGACAACTGATCCGTAGTTGTCGCGGGTACTACTTTGTTTTCTTCCTTGGTTCCGCAGGCAGACATCAGAACTACTGCGACTAAGAGCTTTAATTTTATCTTCATGATCAATGTCCGGTAAAGTCATTTACTTCTTGCACGAATCCATTATTTACTTCCACAATCCGATGCGCATAGGGTTTAAGGCGCGGGTCATGTGTTACTACCACTACCGACTTACCTTCATCCGCCAATTGCCGCAATTCTTCCATGATGACAACAAGCGACTTACTATCGAGTGCAGCCGTGGGTTCATCGCACAAAACAATTTTTGGGTTGGTCACTAAAGCCCTCGCAATAGCTATGCGCTGTTGCTGACCTCCGGAGAGTTGCTTGGGTAAACTTTTTTTGCGATCCATCATACCCACCATCTCAAGCGCGGTCTGTGTTCTTTCTTTCGCGGCCTGTCGCTGAACTTTTTGGAGGATAAGGGGCATCATCACATTCTCTTCCGCTGTAAGGGGTGCTAGCAGGTTGAAATTTTGAAATACAAAACCAATGGTATTGAGCCGTAGGTTGGCTTTTTGATTTTGAGACAAAGAATTAATTTCTTGGCCATCTACCCAAAGCGTACCTGTAGATGGATATATAACACACCCAATCAGGGAGAGCAGTGTAGTTTTTCCGGAGCCTGAGGGACCAATAATAAGAGTCAGTTCTCCCTCTTTTAGTGTAAAGTTCGTTTTCTCTAAGGCGGTAATCGTTTGATCACCCACCTGGTACTCTTTACTAACATTTTCAAGTTTTGCAATCATTGAAGCACAATGAGAACAAAGTTAGTGTCAATTAGTTTGAAAACGTGATTTTTTTCAACGGTCAGACAGTATCCTTACAACCTGAATAGCTCATTCTTTTAACGAATTATCAGGGATCTAGTCAGCAACCAGTCGATGAGTTTTTTTAAGGAATTTTGTGAATAGATAAACAGCGGTAACGGTTAATATGATGATGCCAAACATCATAAGCTTTTGTTGAAAGTCTCCGTATAATTCCGGGTGTTCGTAATTTGCCTTCATGATCAGCATAATCCCTAATAGTGTTCCAGTAAAAGTGGAATTGTACTCTTTTAACAAAACCCGCTTCCAGTTAAACTGATGTGCCTTAAACGTATTTGAGATGCCTTTCAGATTTGGAAGCCAGCGATTGACATCTTTTGCATACTCATCATAAGCAGGGCCGAACTTCCCTCTGAGAAAATTTTCTTCAGCGGCTACAATCGCAATGTAAGTGAAAATGATAAGCGGGGTAATAACAGAAAAGAAGAGTACCGAATTAGACGCTACGCCCATGCCAATTCAACGGCAATGTTTCCTACATACAGTGGATTGCGGCAATGAGAGAAAATGCCAGTAGTAACAAGATCCTGTGCATAAACCTTCCGGTTCTGGCCACCGCGAATAATGTAAACTAATCCTATTGTGATGAAGCGAATCAATTGACCCGCAATACTAATACCCAATCCTATTACAAGAGCTATCGTTGGATTTTGAAATAGTTCAGGAGCTGGTACCAGAATCAACAAGAAGAATACCGGCAACAATACGTTCCGGTAATGAAAAAGGAAGTTACCAATCTTTACCATGAGGTGATTTTTGAATGCTTATTTAATGGCAACGATGCCGGCAAAATTATACCACTTGAAAAACACTTCGCAATGACGAAAGCCTTTAGCTAAAATCATTTCGCGGTTCTCCAGCAATTTATAGGGGATTAACACATTTTCAAGCGCTTCTCTTTTTTGTGCAATCTCAATGTCGTTGTAATTGTTTCTTCTTTTGAAATCGTAGTAATACTTGATGAACATGCGGTTGAACAGTGAATCTTCGCCCAAGACTTTTTCCACCAAAATCAAGCAACCGTTGTCATTCATTTGATTGTAAATCTCCTGAAGCAATCGTTCGCGATAGAGCGGCCTGATAAATTGCAACGTTAGACACATAATTACTACCGATGCATTGGGAAGCTGCACGCCAACATTGAGATCTTGATTTTTGATTTCAAATTTCCGGGTAACACCGCCTTCTTTAAGATTTTTGATGCACTGAGCCACCATCTCATCCGAGTTATCGAAACCAACAAACTCAATGTCGTTGGACAACACAGGATCGAGATTGATTAAGGTAGTTCCTGTTGAACAGCCCAGATCATAGACAACCGAACCGGGTGTTGCAAAGTCTTTCCCCATTTCGGAAATCATGCGTTGCATTTCCAGGTAATAGGGAACCGAACGGGTTACCATGTTGTCGAAAACCTTAACTACGGATTTATTGAAACTGAAATCCTCAATATTTTTTTTGGGATCCTTAAATACCTCGTCATGTTGCATAGGGCAGTAGGTTAAATGCGGGCGAAATTTAGCAAGAAATGGAATGGGATTGATGGTACGGGTATATATTATAAGGACTTGCCAATAGTGTATTCACAGCCTTGATTGCCATTCATCATCATGAACAATTAATAATCAATAAGTTAGGGATGGTCGATTCAGTCCATTTATTCAGTTTTGCGTCAATCTGTGGGCATACTATATTTATGGTACCGGTGTTAATTATCGGGTCATAGCCTAAATAATTAAAAAATGAAGATTGCGATCATTGGCAGTGGGAATGTGGGCGGTGCGTTTGCTCAGGGATGGGTGAAAAAAGGTCATGAAATTACTTTTGGAGTTCGCAACAAAGACGAGTTTAAAGGCGATCGACTAAGTGGGATTAATAATATTACCGCCACATCCATTCCAGATGCAGTTAGGTCTTCGGAGGTAATAGTTATTGCAGCGGTACCACAAGCTGTTCAATCCATTGCCGAGATGATGGGAGATGTAAGTAGCAAAGTGATTATTGATGCGATGAATTCAGTACGCATTAAACCCGAACCTTATTTGAATACTACCGAGGCATTGACGAGTCTTACAAACTGCAAGCACCTTGTAAAGTGTTTCAATACAACCGGGGCTGAGAATATGACTGATCCGGTTTATCAGGGAAGAGGCATTGATATGTTTTATGCTGGCGATAGCGACAGAGCAAAGAAGGTGGCCGAACAATTAGCAAAAGACCTTGGTTTTGAAAATGTTTACAATTTTGGAGGCAGTGATAAGTTCCAGCTACTCGAGCAATTTGCATTAAGCTGGATTAATCTGGCCATCATGCAAGGATATGGCAGAGGCATAGCATTCAAGGTCCTAAAACGCTAATTTTTCCTCTCCGAACCCGAAATACAACCTGGAAATGAAGTTTCCTGCATCTCAGGAACAAAACCGGATAAATAATTGTATATACAACAGTTGTATGTATTTTTGTTAGGCCTTAAAAAACATGAACCGAAAAGAATTTATTAAAGCAGCACTTTCCACTTCCGTGATGTTGACTACTACGGAGGCAAAGCAGGTAGAGGCTAAAGGAAATTATTACCCCATTGTAGGATTTGAACATTTACCACCAAAAACAAAAAAGACTATGAATACTGTATTACATAAAGCAAATACCCGCGGTCATGCTAACCATGGCTGGCTGGATACAAACCACACCTTTAGTTTTGCCCATTACTATGATCCAACCCGGGTTCAATTTGGAGCACTGCGTGTTCTTAATGATGATTTTGTGGATGGAGGAATGGGTTTTGGCACGCACCCACATGATAATATGGAGATCATCTCAATTCCTTTATCAGGTGATTTGGAACATAAGGACAGTATGGGCAATGTGGCTGTAATCAAACAAAACGATGTACAGATTATGAGTGCCGGCACGGGCATTTATCACAGCGAATACAATAAGAATAAAGACAAGAAGGTAAACTTTTTGCAAATCTGGGTCTTCCCTAAAGTGAGAAACATCGAGCCACGCTACGATCAAATCAATTTCAGGCCGGAAGATCGCGTTAATAAACTTCAACAGATAGTGAGCCCATCTAAAACCGATGATGGAGTTTGGATTAACCAGGATGCCTGGTTTCACCTGGGTAATTTAAAAAAAGGCTTTGCTACGGATTACACAGTGAAGCAAAAAGGAAACGGGGTATATGCTTTTGTGATTGAAGGAGATGTTACAATTCACGACCAGAAGTTAAATAAGCGCGATGGCTTTGGAGTTTGGGATGTGGACAAGCTTTCAATTTCCGCGGATAGCGATGCAGAAGTATTGCTGATGGAAGTACCGATGAATTGATAGCCGATCAAAATGGATTTATCAGTAAACATACTTGTCATTGGTCGTCATCCCCAAATTCTGGAAACAGTTTTGAGACTGATTAATACGCAGCAAGCTTGGAAAGCTACTGGAGCACTTACCGATAACGAAGCAGTAGAAAAATTTGAAAGGGATAATTTTGATTTAGTGCTGATAGGCGGAGGGGTAGAAGAAGAGTCCGAAAAAAGTTTTAAAAATGAATTTGAAAAAATCAATCCACAGATTAAAGTGATCCGTCATTACGGTGGTGGCAGTGGATTATTATTTAATGAAATACAGGAGGCACTCACTCGAATTTCAGTTGATCAATGGAAGGGTGCAGTTAAAATTTAAAAAATCCCAGGAAGTCCCTCTCTTTTGGAGACGGATTTAGGGTGAGGTTATGAAAATCAGAACTGTTTCACGTTTACTTTACGCTCATCAGGTTGACATGGGCGGTATGCCTATCCGTCAACCGTTGCCAACCCAGCAGGTGCAACAGATTGATCCATTTCTTCTGTTGCATCATGCAAACATCAAGGCACCTACACATATTCAACCGGATCATGCAGGTGTCGGTCCACATCCGCATCGTGGCTTTTCTCCAGTAACATTTATTTTTCAGGGTGGAGTGCATCATCGCGACAGCCGTGGAAATGATAGTGTAATTTATGCGGGCGGTGCCCAATGGATGAATGCCGGCATGGGTATCATTCATAGCGAGCGACCTCCGCATGATATTCATGAAATTGGCGGGCGACAGGAAATCATTCAGCTCTGGATCAATACCCCGTCTAAAAATAAAATGGATCAACCCGCCTACTATCCACTGAGTGCGGAGGAGGCCCCCGCTTTTGTAAGCGAAGATGGAGCTGTACATGGGAAAGTGTTTTCCGGAGAAGTGCATGGAGTGAAGGGCCCAATTCCTTCACAGGCACTAGTAAATGCAGCTACTCTTGAATTCAAAAAAGGGGGCACCCTATCTATTGCAATTCCAACTAATCATAATGCGATGATCTATTTGCTTGACGGAAAGCTTAAGGTGGCTGGATTTGGCATGGTAGAAGAGCTTCACTTAGTGCATTTCAAAAATGATGGCGATGGAATATCACTTGAAGCCCTGGAAGATACGCGCATTCTTTTCTTAACCGGGGAACCCTTAAACGAGCCTGTGGTTTCGCATGGACCTTTCGTGATGAATACTCAAACCCAGATTATGGAGGCCATGCGTGATTACCAGAAAGGAAAGATGGGTGTTCTTATAGAAGAATAGAATCATCTGCCAACCGACACTTATCTTAAACTAACTAAACACTATGTCTATTGAAAGTCAACTTACTTTTTTAAAGGCTCTTAAGGGTGGAGCCATTGCAGGTCTTATCGGTGCCGGTATTAATAATGTGTGGAGCCTGATCGCCAACGCACTAGGGGCAACTATACCACCAGGTTTTGCTATTGCCGTTACCATGTCTTCAATTTTCCCTCTGCTTATTGGTGCCGTCTTGTTTTTTGTATTCGTAAAATATGTTCCTAAAGGTAAACTTGTTTGGATAGCGCTGAGCATTGCGTTTGTGCTGATAAGTTTTTATCCGGTATTTAACACGACACAGTTGCCCGATGGTACTGTAATGGATGATACCTTCCCATTATTGGTAGGGCCCATGCATATAATTTCTGGATTTTTAGCGGTTTGGGGAATTCCCCGGTGGAGTAAATGAACCGTTTGGCATTTTAAGTGTTTCTCCTTTACATCATCCTTATAAACAATGGAAATCCTAATTGCTCCCATGTCAAAATCAAATCAGGTTGAATATCCGGTTGCAGAATTAATAGAACAAAGAAGAAGCCGTAGAGCCTATTCCACCAATCCTATTGAACACGAGAAAATAAAATCACTTTTCGAAGCAGCACGCTGGGCACCCAGCAGTATGAACGAACAGCCATGGACTTATGTCTATGCAACTAGAGATCAACCCGATCTTTGGAATAAATTGTTAGAACTACTCAATGAGAGCAACCGGGTTTGGGCAATCAATGCCCCATTACTCATATTTAGTCTGGCAAGGAAAACACATATGCGTAACGGAGCGAATAATGCATTAGCCCGATATGATACAGGTGCTGCCAATACATTGCTA
>DAOOCD010000060.1:0-17590 GCA_035408225.1 Cyclobacteriaceae bacterium
ACTGTATCATCGTGTAATTCATCGGCTATGCGCCTTTGCTCTTTTTCGATTGCAACGGCATCGAAGTATTGTCGCTCCGCTTCATTTCTTTCGGTGCGCTGTTGTAGAAGATTTCTGAGATTATTAATCGTTTCGAGAGAAGCCCTGTTTTTCTCAATCAATTCAAGGATTTCCTTTCTTAGCTTGACACGGACATAGAGAACCCAACTCAGGGATGAAATACCAATAATCGCAAACAGTATTTCCCATTGGGTTGGGCTCATTATTAGTATTGAATAAGGATTCTCATTTAAACAATCAAATCACCCAGAATTTTTTTCATTTGCTGTGGCTCAAGCCGTGGGCCAAATTGCGAAACCACCCGGGATGAAGCTAATGATGCAAGCTTGCCGGCCTCGGCATAGCTATGACCATGAGTAATTCCATACATAAACGCGCCCGAAAACATATCGCCTGCACCATTGGTATCAATAGCCCGCACTTTATAGGGCTCAATCTGAATGAAGGTATCACCATCATAAATCAGCGCGCCATTTGCGCCAAGGGTAATAGCAAAGCGTTTTGCAACTTGCTTTAGTTTCTCACGAGCCTCGGCCATGTTATCGGTACCCGTAAAAATCATGGCTTCCTCTTCATTGCAGAAAAGCAAATCCACACTGGCGCCAACTATCTCTTCCATTTGCTTGGAGAAATATTTTGTCATGCTTGGATCTGAAAACGTGAGCGCGGTAGCAATTTTATTTTTCTCTGCTATCCGTTTAGCTTCTTTCAAAGCTTCAAGGCCTTTGGGGCTTGCAACCAGGTAGCCTTCCAGATATATATAAGAGGAGTTCCTGATGGCATCTTCATCCAAATGTTCGGGCGAAAGAAAGGAGCTAACCCCCAGAAATGTATTCATAGTACGCTCCGCATCAGGACTGGTCATAACCAGGCAGCGACCCGTATGACCCACAGGACATTTATCGTGACTGAGGTTTGTATCTATTCCATTTCTTTTCAAATCCTCTAAAAAGAATTTTCCCAGATCATCTTTCGCCACAAGACACGAGTAGAAACTCTTACCACCAAACTGATTGATTGCCACCACGGTATTACCAGCAGAGCCACCCCCCGACATCTTGCTCCGCTTCATATCAATGGCTTTCATTAGATGAAGTTGTCTTTTCTCATCGACTAAGGTCATCAGACCTTTTTCTACTTCGTTCTTTTCAAAGAAATCATGGTCTACTTCAGTTACAATATCTACCAGGGCATTGCCAATGCCATACACATCATATTTCATGCTTTAAAATTTAGTTGGCAAAAGTAAACAAAAGTGTTGGATGGTGAATAGCTATTATCGGATACTTGATTGACTTGCCATAAACGTTTAGTATTGAATATTGAACAGTCTCAACAATTTATATTGATATGAAAAACATATTCATTGCCTTCGTCATGCTTTTCTCTGTAAAAGGATTTACCCAAACCACCATTATCAAATGCGGTACCCTTATCGATGGAAAATCGAATCAATCGGTTTCTAAAAAAGCCATTGTGGTGGAAGGCAAAATCATCAAGGACATAATTGATTGGGATAAAATTCCCGCCAAGGCAACGGTGATTGATTTATCTTCTAAAACCGTGTTACCCGGACTTATTGATTGTCATACTCATGTGCTTTTGCAAGGGGATATCACAGCCGAAGAATATGATGCCCAGTTGCTGAAAGAAAGCATTCCGTATCGAACGCTTCGTGCTAGTGTGGCTTGTAAGATCGCACTCATGAATGGCTTTACCACAATCCGTGATGTAGAAACCGAGGGAGCTATGTATGCAGATGTCGATTTAAAAAAAGCCATTAACAATGGAGTAATTCCAGGACCACGCATGTATGTCGCGACACGGGCCATCAATACCTATGGTCATTACAGTATTGGCAATAGTGAATATAGCTGGGAATTGCGCATGCCAAAAGGAATTCAGGAAGTGAATGGTGCGGATGAAGCACGTAAGGCGGTGCGCGAACAAATCAGCTTTGGTGCCGATTGGATTAAGATCTATGCCGACCGCAGTTACTTTAAAAAAGCCGATGGAACATTTGCAAGCATCCCAAACTTTACTCAAGAAGAAATTGCTGCTGTTGCCGATGAAACAATAAAGTCAAGAAAGATGTTGGCGGCTCATGCAATGACACCCGATGGAATAATCTACGCGTTGAAGGCTGGTGCACGCACCATTGAGCATGGCACTGCACTCAATGAAGAATGCATGGACTTGTTTGTTTCAAAAGGCGCGTTTTGGGTACCCACCTTAACCGTACTAGATTATGTTGCTGAGGGCAGAGCAAAGCTTGGCTCCACCAGTTACCTCGAAATGTTTCAAGGGGTGAAGCCTCAATTCAAAAAAGCCTTGCAGAAAGGTGTGAAGATTGCCTTTGGTACCGATGCAGGTGGTTTTGACTGGCAGAAACTTCCGCAAGCGCGCGAGTTTAGTTTTTATGTGGATTATGGAATGACTCCAATGCAAGCGATTCAATCTGCAACAACAGTAGCAGCTGATTTGTTGGACAAGCGCGGGCAAATTGGTGAAATCAGTAAAGGTGCTTTCGCGGATATTATTGCGGTAGATGGAGACCCGCTTCAAAAAATTGAGGTGATGGAAAAAGTGGTCTTTGTAATGAAGGACGGAAAGGTAGAGAAGCAATAATGTCAAGACGTCTGACCGCTTTTTTCTTAGCAGTAAGCGGTCTGACGCCTGTATCTATTTCTTTCCTTTTGGCTTTATATTTAATGTACGCTTAAACCGGGCGGCACGATCCGGATAGTCGGTGATAAATCCATCCACATCTATGCCCTTCAACGATAGCATGTCACTCTCTTCGTTCACTGTCCAGGGTATTACCCGGATTTTTTTTTCATGAAGGTTCTTTACATCGTCTTTCGCAAGTAATTGAAAATACGGGCTATAGATGGAAGGTGAAAAACCTAATACAGCCAGATTTTCGTCAACAGATTTTTTATTTTCCACCAACGCAGCCAACCGAACGTCTGGATACTTTTCATGCCAATATTTCAATACTCTGAAATCGAACGATTGAATCACCACACGATCTAACGGAAGGTACTGATCAACTAATTCATAAACCAGGTCGGAGAAAGCTTCCGGCTTTGGATGAAATTTATTATCATCCTCAGGCAGGGTCTTAATCTCGATATTATAGTCTACCTCGTAGCGGGTAAAGTTTTTGATATGATTTTCAACCGCTACAATTACATCGCTGAGCAACGGCTTGGCAGTGGCCATTTTCTGTTGCTTAGGGAAGCGTTCATTCCCTTTTGAGCCGCAATCCCATTGCCGCACCTGCTCATACGTCATTTTATAGATATTGTACTTCTTTTCATCCTTTAATTGAAAGGATTCCCCTTCCGGAGTAGTGCAAATGGATGCCGACATCCAGGGTTCGTGCGAAACAACCAGTTTTTTATCTTTTGTAACGGCCAGATCGAGCTCAATAGTGGTAACCCCTGAATCCAGCGCTAGCAAAAAAGCCGGGATAGAATTCTCTGGCCTTAAACCCCGTGCGCCTCTATGTCCTTGAATATCAAATTTAGGAATGTAGGATTGAGCTATTGAATCATTAACGACTAATACAACAAAAAACACCAGGTATTTCATGTCCGAAAGATACTGGATTCCGGATGTCTGATACAACAATAACTTCCAAGTATCCCGTATTGAGAATACCGCATCCCTAAATTATTGCCTGATCATCATCCTCATTCCGCCACCTCCTGGCCTGCGCATGCCCATTGGGTTTAATTGCTTGTTCAACGCATAGGTAAAACTAACCATGTAGTAACGCCCCAGGTTGTTGATGGTCTCTTGCTGATAGTAGTTAGACGTAGCCGTCTGCGTTACACCTAAACTTTTATCGAACATATTATTTACACCCACCTTAATCTCACCGGCTTTATTTTTCATTACAAAGCGCGAGACCGAAATATTCAATAACGGAATGCTTTGATTGTAATCGGTGGTCTTACTATTATAAATCAAATAATCAAAGGCGGCATTCAGGGAATAATTCTTTAGAAAATTAAGATTGCTTTCGGCTGTATATGTTTTATTGAAGAAGACCTGATCCTGTTGGGTATCAAATTCATACTTTGTTTCCTGGTGACTAAGGTTTGCACTTAAATCAACTGTTAGAATTTCTTTATATGTGTAATTGTAGCGCACTGAGCCACCCAATGTTTGCTGGTGAATTGTGTTCTCCTCTTCATTCAATAAGTTGATTCCCTTGGATGCTGATGCAGTTGGGCCGATGTTAATGCGGCTATTTAACTTCTTGATTGGGAAACCAAAGTTAATGTTGGTTGATACATTGAGATTATCCTTCACGTTAACTGGCTGGGTTACGCGCACGAGGCTGTCATTTACAGTTTGTGAGTTTGTAATTGCATTGGTTGTATACGTTGTTGTAAGGAATGCAAAGAAATTTACAAACTTAGCTGGATCGAATGTGGTGAAGTTTGCCGTACCCCGATGTGAATAAGCTGGCTTCAGTGTAGGATTGCCGACATAGATATTTAATGGATCGGTATTATCAACCACGGGTTGCAATTGCTGGATCGTTGGCTCCTGCATGGAGGTTTCGTAATTGAAATTTAAATGTTTGAAATTTGAGAAGTCGTAATTGAAGCGTGCGGTGGGCAATAGGTTTTGAAACGTACGATCAATGGTTGCGTTACGCGAAATCAAGTCTCCTTTCAGGTTTGTAGTCTGGTAACTGGCGCCCACTGCAAAGTTGTATTTCTGGCGATTCATCCGAAAGTTGATACCCGGACGATTGTAGATATAATCACTGGTATAAAGATTACTGAGCATGGTATTGTAGATGGGAACTCCGGTGTTCTCGTCATACACTTTGCGATCCACATCATTCTGGTTGGTTCTAAAGTTGTAATTAGCCTCCAGGTATTTTCGGCCTCCGAGTGGTTCAGTGTAAGAAACGGTAGCACCATACGTTAAGTTATCCGTGGTTTGAGTATTCGTTTGCAGAATCTGTTGTTCTCCAGGTGTGTTGGTATAATATTGATTGAGCGACTGTATGCTCCCTTCACTATCCGTTTGAGTTACTCCAAATGTTAGGTTAGTGGAAAGCGTTCGTCCTTTCTTGGCAAAGCGATGTCGCCAAAGCAAATTCGAATTTACGTTCATGCTATTTTGTGCTGAATAACTGTTTTGGTCACTTTCGGTTTGTAGCGAGTTATTCGCTGTAATCGTTTCACTCTGGCTTTGCGTATTCAGCTCTGACTCCGAATAGGTAGCGGCCGCCACAAACTTTAATGAATTAGCTGAGTCAATCTGGTGATCAATCGTAAGATTAGCGCGGTGGTTGTCATTATTACTTAATTGTTTGCTATTTTGATTGAACGTATAATTTCCTGTAGGCAGATAATTGACCCGATCCAATGTCTTGGAAATATCCTGATCAATTCGATTGTAGAAATAACTAGAGGTCAGTTTAGTGTCCTTATTAAGGTCTTTATTGAAATTAACTCCACCTGCATAGTTGGTCATTATTCCGTTTTGTCGTCCGCCAAAATTGAGTGGCACTCCGCTTTGATTATCTGAATTGAAAGAGATCTGTACCCTACCGCCACCGCCACCCATCATTTGCTGGGAGCCTCCAGTGAAGTTCATATAATCATCCATGGAGAAACCTTGCTCATTAATATTGTTGCCCATTCCCAAAAATGAAAGTTGTTGTCCTTTACTGAAGCGGTTGATACTGGCTTTCGCCTGAAAACGATCTTCTGTTCCGGCACCTGCCATCAGCGTACCAAAAGCTCCGTTGCGTTTTTCTTCTTTCAATTCCAGGTTGATGGTTTTCTCTTTTTGTCCATCATCGATGCCAGTGAACAATGCCTGATCCGATTTCTTATCGAATACTTGCACCTTCTCAACAGCATCGGCAGGAAGATTGCGCGTTGCAAGTTTAGGATCACGCCCAAAAAACTCACGACCATCCACCGTTACGCGTTGTACCTGCTCGCCCTGAGCTCTCACTGTACCATCGGTCTCAACTTCTACACCCGGTAATTTTTTTAACAGGTCTTCAACATTTGCATTCGCTTTGGTTTTAAAAGACCCGGCATTAAACTCAATGGTGTCGCGCTTAACAGTTACGGGAGCTTTCTCGCCCATCACTACAACACTTTCCAATTCTTTAGTTAGTGTTTGCATTTTTATGCGACCTACCTCCAGCACTGATCCTGTAGCAGGAGTTGAAATTCTCTTTGAATATGGCACATAGCCAACAAATGTGATCTTCAACAAATACTCGCCTTTGTTCACATTCTTTATTTCAAATGCTCCTTTTGCATCGCTGACGCCAAAATTTACGAGTGATGAATCCTTCGGACTAAGCAACATAATGGTAGATGATGGCAACGGGTTTGAAAGTGTATCGGTAACCTGACCGATGATCGAAAACTTTTGCCCAAACGAGGACAATGCAGCAACAACAAAAAATGTGAGTAGAATTAATTTCTTCATACCTGTTCTTAAAATTACTGATATGTTAATTCCGGATCATGATAGCACCACGGCCGCCACCCATCTGCTTCATTTGTTCATCCACCATTTTTTGGTATTCTTCCCGTGTTGTTTTGGTGCCACTCGTAGGCATTTTCAATTCATTCTTTTTCAATTCGCGAAGCTCAATAGTTTTAGCTACCAACACGCGCTCGCCATTGTTGATATCAACTGCCAGTACAGCACCGGGTAATGTATTGAATCGTTCAGGTCCCAGAAAAGGACGAATCTTGTCAGTGTACCAGGCAGTAATCTCACGTTTCTCAGTAGCCGCAGTTCCATTCATCATGGTCTTAACCGAATCCGTATAGTATGCCTGCCTGCATTCATAGCCTTGAATTGTTTTTACTTCAGTCCCAAACTTCCAGGGCGCAAGCTTAACAGAATCATCGATGAGATAATTCTTCCCCATAAACTCTTGCTTAGAAACAATCTTTCCATTTGCCTGATCCAGATAAATCTCATTGTTGGGTTGACGGATCACCATTCTCATTCCGCCTCCACCAAGTTCTTCATCCTCATCCTCAATCAAAGGCTTATACAGTGATTCATTCCCATTAAAGAATAATTGCTCTTTAGTAGTGCGAAACTCAGGAATCATTGCCTTCATATCGGCCCGCTCAGGCGGAAGTCTGCGATGAAGGTTAACTTTTATTTCGTAGGTAATAACTCCGGCCTGACCAAACACAACGTTGGCGGCAGTGAGCGATATGAGCACGCCCAGCAATAAGATCAGTTTTTTCATATGTGAGGAGATTTTCATTTGGGTTAATTCACAAGCAAACTTACGGGGGAAGACTATAGAGTGTGGTTAATAGTTCTGAAAGCAATGTTAATTAAGGTTAAAAGTTAATCGCAGGTAGAGTTATACACGTATTTTTGTAGTGCAGATGAAGAATTCAAAAAACACGTTGGCCCTGGTTCTGATTGTAAGCAGCATTATACTTTTGCTGGCCCTGCAAGTTTTCTGGCTCACCAACTCATACGAAAAAGCCTATTTCGATTTGCGAAGAGAAACCAATGGTATGTTTCGGTCAACCATAATGGCATTGCGCGATTCTATGTTGGTTAAAGGTTTTGAAAAAGTACCTGCCGATTCAGCTTCGAAAGCTTTTACATTTACCCATCGTATAGAATCTGATTCTACTGACGGATCAAAAATCCGATACAGGCAAAATTCTTCTCAGATTCAGATTTATATTTCATCCGACCAAAAAGGGGATTCATTACAAACCTTTCTCCGGCCTTTAACGACACGCATTCAGGAAGGTAAGATGAGTGGCGGTAATTTTATTCTTCGGCTCGGTCCGGATTCCTTGTCCTCGGATAGCATTCGTCACTATTATAGAAAGTCATTAGCCCAGGCTGAGATTGATGTGTCATTCGAGGTTAAACATTCTTCTTTCATACCAACTCCGATTCAACTTGGAAAGGGAAACAAGACCATGTTTAAACCACCGGTAGAGGAAAACCCGGAGGAACAATTTGAAGCCCGGGTGTTTTCAAATTCACTTTATTCCGATTGGGTACGATTTGATCCGGTTCATCGCTATGCAGTTGTCTTATCTGACTTTCGACCGCTCTTGATTAAGGCCATTACGCCTCAAATATTATTTTCATTATTTCTAACCTTACTAACTACAGCTGCTTTTGTAATCATGTATAGAAGCATTCGAACCCAGCAGCGACTGATGGAATTAAAAAATGATTTTATCAGCAACATCACGCACGAATTAAAAACCCCTGTTACTACGGTTGGAGTAGCAATTGAAGCATTGAAGAATTTTAAAGGTCTGAACAATCCGGAGCTTACTACAGAATACCTGGATATTGCTCAAAACGAACTCAACCGGCTAAACATTCTAACAGACAAAATTCTGAAGACAGCCATTTTTGAGAATAGAGGAGTGGAATTTAATCCTGAGCCAGTGGACATGGAAAAACTGGTAGAGCAAGTACTGAGCTCCATGAAATTAGTTTTTGAAAAGCAAGGCGCCCATGTACATGTTGAAAAAGAGGGGCAGGATTTTCAATTGATGGGTGGCCCGGTGCATCTCACCAGTGTGATTTATAACCTGCTTGACAATGCGCTGAAGTATAGTCCGGTCGACCCAAAAATTATTATTAAACTAAAATCTGAAAGCAATAAAATTATTTTAACCATTAAAGATCATGGAATCGGTATTGCTCCAGAGTATCGCAAAAGAGTGTTCGAAAAATTCTTTCGCGTACCAACGGGTGACGTTCACAATATCAAAGGATATGGACTGGGCTTGAGTTATGTAGAAAGTGTTGTGAAGAGTCACAAAGGCACCATTGAGGTGGAAAGTGAACCGGGAAAGGGTAGCAACTTTATAATTACATTGCCCAAATAGGAATACACCAGTGAGCAAAACCAAAATACTATACGTTGAAGATGAACCTTTTTTGGGTCGCATTGTAAAGGAGAGCCTGGAGGTACGCGACTTTGATGTGCGCATGGTAACTGATGGCAAACTGGTGATGAGTGTTTTCGAAGAGGCACGTCCGGATATCTGTGTACTCGATATTATGCTTCCAAACAAAGACGGATATTCCATTGCCCAAAGTATTCGTCAGGTCAGTCCATCGATCCCGATCATTTTCGTTACGGCCAAAACACAAACCGAAGATTTGATTAAAGGCTTTGAGGTAGGTGGCAATGATTATTTACGAAAGCCATTCAGCATGGAAGAGTTAATTGTGCGGGTAAATAATCTCTTGCAACTCACTCAAAAAATTGCTGCAGGTCCCAAAGAGTCCGTTGCCATAGGGAAATTCGAGTTTGCCCCTCAGCGGTATGAACTAAGAAAAGATGGAGTTGCGCGAAAGCTCTCCCATCGCGAAGCCATGCTGCTTCAGATTCTAGCAGAAAATCAGAATACGAATATTGATCGCAAGACCATGCTGCTTCGGATTTGGGGTGATGATTCGTTTTTCAATTCGCGTACCCTCGATGTGTATATCACCAAACTGCGTGATTATCTAAAAGAAGATCCTTCCATTGAGATTATTACTATCAAGGGAGTTGGTTATCATTTTGCAGTGGGCTAAAGATAATTTAAACGAAAATCAGAGCAACCGTTTGAATTCTTTTGCTCCCCCTGCTGGAAGTTGATTTCAAATCATTACAATAATTCCGTTATTGTAATCCTATTCTACTTATTACCATTTATGTCAACTTCAACCAACACCTACGATGCCATTGTCATTGGATCAGGAATTTCCGGAGGCTGGGCTGCGAAAGAACTTTGTGATAAAGGGTTAAAAACCTTAGTGCTTGAGCGGGGTAGGAATATTGAACATCTAAAAGATTATCCCACCGCAACTAAAAATCCCTGGGAGTTTCCACACCGTGGTCAATTGCCATCAACTGTTCGAGAAGAAAATCCCGTGGTGGGAAGATGCTATGCATTTGAGGAAGCCACCGAACATTTTTTTGTGAAGGACAAAGAGCATCCCTACATACAAGAAAAGCCTTTTGACTGGATCCGTGGTTATCATGTAGGAGGAAAATCTCTGATGTGGGCACGAGAGAGTCAACGGTGGAGTAATTTTGAATTCACCTCGCCCGCCAAATACGGTTATGGAATTGATTGGCCTATACGATACAAAGACATTGCTCCCTGGTATTCATATGTAGAACTCTTTGCCGGCATTTGCGGCAATCGCGATGGTCTGGAGGCCATGCCTGATGGTGAGTTCCTTCCGCCCTTTGAAATGAATTGTGTGGAAAAGGAGCTGAAGGAAAAAATAGAGAAGAAGTATAAAGACCGGTTCATGGTTCATGGTCGCGGGGCTCACCTGACCCAGCCTACTGAACTTCATTTGAAGCAAAGACGAGGACAATGCCAGGCAAGGGATCTATGTGCCCGGGGTTGTCCGTATGGCGGATACTTCAGTTCAGTCTCAGCTACATTACCATGGGCACAAAAAACAGGCAACCTTACTATTCGTCCGCACTCGGTAGTTCATTCGATTATTTATGATGAACAAAAAGGAAAAGCCTCTGGAGTAAGGGTGGTAGATGCCCTTACCAAGGAAACAATTGAGTTCAGTGCAAGAATAATTTTTGTGAATGCTGCTTGCCTAAACAGCAATCTTATTTTGTTGAACTCTACTTCATCTCGTTTTCCGAATGGATTAGGGAACGATAATGGGCTACTTGGTAAACATGTAATCTTCCACAATTACCGCGGATCGCTAAGTGCTTCGTATGATGGCCCTGAGGATCAATATTATTTTGGACGCAGTCCTTCGAAACCGATCATGGCAAACTATCGCAACCTGCATAAGCAGGATACTGACTATATGGGCGGCTTTCTGACGTTTATCGGTGCGTATCGCTCGCGTGGAAATAGTGAAAATGAAATAGGAGCTGACTTAAAGAAATCAATAGCAACGCCTGGTGAGTGGAGAGTTTACATGTCTATGCAGGGAGAAACGCTGCCCAAAGAAACCAACCATGTGCGCCTGAGTAAAGATCAAAAGGATGAATGGGGTATTCCTTTGCTAATTACTTCGGTGGACTATGATGATAATGATGAAAAAATGGTTCAAGACTTTCTTACACAAAGCACAGAAATGCTGGAAGCAGCGGGATGTACCAATATTGAACAATATGATAGCAAGCAAGCACCAGGCTTGGACATTCATGAAATGGGTGGTGTACGGATGGGTAGTGATCCTAATACATCGATGCTAAACAAATGGAACCAATTGCATCATTGCAAGAATGTATTTGTCACTGATGGAGCCAGCATGGCAAGTACCGGCACTCAAAATCCATCTCTATTTTACATGGCCATTACAGCCAAGGCTGTTGACTATGCAGCAGAGGAATTGAAGAAATTGAATTTGTAAGCTTTTTTCTCGATAGGGAATTGATTGAAAGTAAGTAGATTTGTTTAGTAAGCCTACTGACCATGTCGCACTGGAAAATCAAGCTCTCTCTCTTCCTCAATTATTTTGTTTTTGCGATCCTGCTGAATAGTGTGGGCACAGTAATCCTGCAAGTACAAAGTAATTATGGTGTGTCCGAATCCGCTGCCAGTATCCTGGAAGCATTTAAAGATTTGAGCATTGCCGCTGTTTCTTTTTTGGTGGCTTCCTACATAGCCCGTATCGGGTATAAAAACTCCATGCTGATAGCACTCGGTCTTGTTACGTTGGCTTGTTTAGGAATGCCTTCGCTTGGGAGTTTTGCAATGACCAAAGTGTTGTTTGCCGTAACGGGAACATCGTTCGCGCTCATTAAAGTTTCGGTTTATGCTACCATCGGCATTATCACAGAGAACAAAAAGGAACATGCCAGCTTCATGAATTTTATTGAATCATTCTTTATGATCGGCATTCTGACTGGCTATTTTATTTTTAGTGCCTTTGTGGATGATCAGAACCCTCAATCAACTACGTGGCTGAATGTATATTATTTGCTTTCTGGAATTTCTTTAGTGGCCTTCCTGCTTCTATTGAGTACGTCCCTCGATGAGTCATCCGTAAAAACAGAAGCATCAAAACCACTTCTGGAAGATTTTGCCGACATGATAAAACTCGCGATCAAACCGCTGGTGCTTGTTTTTATTATGAGTGCCTTCACGTATGTACTGATTGAGCAAAGCATTATGAGCTGGCTGCCTACGTTTAACAGCAAAGTATTAAATCTGCCAACTACCCTTAGCATTCAAATGGCAAGCATTCTCGCAGCCTCCACGGCATTGGGTAGGTTCTCGGCAGGTATTGCCTTGCGAAAAATTCATTGGTTTCTGGTTTTGATCATCTGCCTTTTGGCCGCTTCCGTTTTGGTGTTGGTAGCCATACCACTGGCAAAAAATTCTGGCGGCCAGGTTACCGGATGGAGTGATGCACCATTGGGTGCATTTGTATTTCCGCTGATCGGACTTTTCATTGCACCAATCTATCCGGCTATCAATTCTGTTATCTTAAGCACGCTACCTCCAAGACAACATGGGCCGATGTCTGGCTTGATTGTGATTTTTTCAGCACTTGGCGGAACGACCGGTTCTATCATTACCGGAAATATTTTTGAAGCCTATGGCGGAGAAACTGCGTTCTATTTTTCGCTGGTTCCCATCGGGGTTTTAATGGTGTGCCTGTTTTTCTTTAACCGACTTCAAAAAAAATCGGAAGCGAAAATTGAGTTTAGTTCTAAAGGCGGACATTAGGTGTCCTACACCTTAAAGGTGTAGGACACCTGGAGCTGGATAAATAAAATCTGATGAGATGACAAACCAAATTCACGAACTAGGTGAACTCTTTGAAGAAGTGCAACTTCAAAATATTCTGGGCGATGGAAAAACATTTCCGGATTGTATCCCCAAACGATCGCTGGAAGAAATCAATCTGGATTATCTCGATCAAAAAGACAAAGCTAACTTCGAATTAAAAAGGTTTGTGCTCGATAATTTCGATTTACCCAAAGCATCTGAACCTGAATACAAAAGTGACCTGACCAAATCAGCCAGCGAACATATCACTGCTTTGTGGGATGTGCTGACCCGCACCCCCTCCTACTCCCAACAAAGTCGGGATACGGAGGGCAAGCCTGATGAAGCCGGAGGCTCCATTATTCCCTTGCCTCATTCATACATTGTACCGGGCGGGCGGTTCCGCGAGATTTATTATTGGGACAGTTATTTCACCATGCTTGGGTTAAAAGTTTCCGGTCGCACCGACTTGATCCAGAACATGGTGGATAATTTTGCACACCTGATTAATACAGTCGGTTATATTCCCAATGGCAATCGGACGTATTACCTGGGACGTTCACAACCACCGTTCTTTTCGTTAATGGTAAAGCTATTGAGTGGGCTTAAGCAAAATATACTAACAAAATATCTTCCACATCTTGAAAAGGAGTATGCATTCTGGATGCAGAGTGAAAATTTCACTGATAAAAATAATGCACAGCATAGAGTTGTAAGGTTGCCAGATGGTTCTTTGCTCAACCGATATTGGGATGAAAATGTAACACCTCGTCCTGAATCCTTTAAAGAAGATGTAGAACTTACTCATCATGCACTTCAAAAACCGGAGGACCTTTATCGAAACATTCGTGCAGCTGCTGAATCCGGTTGGGACTTTAGCAGTCGCTGGTTTAGGGATGAGAACTCCTTTGCTACTATTCACACAACTGAAATTATTCCAGTTGATTTAAATTGTTTGCTGTACCATTTGGAGGTTGTATTGGCCGATGCTTTCCGGGAAAGCGGGAATAACGAAGAAGTAAAAAAATACCAGCAACGATCATTGGCCAGAAAAGAGGCGATACTAAAATATTGTTGGAATGAAGAACAGGAATTCTTCTTTGATTATGACTTTGTTGCACAGAAACAAAAACAATCATTAACACTGGCGGCTGCCTTTCCACTCTTTTTTGAAGTGGCTACACCCCAACAAGCTAAAGCTGTTGAGAAAACCCTTCGAGATAAATTTCTGAAACCGGGAGGTCTTACTACTACCTTACTTCATAGCGGGCAGCAATGGGATGCGCCCAATGGCTGGGCGCCACTGCAATGGATTGCATATCACGGACTTCTTAACTACGGATTGGAAGAATTCGCCAACCAAATCAAGTCGAGTTGGATCGATGTGAATTTAAAAGTTTATACCAACACCGGGAAAATGACAGAAAAATATGATGTGTGGAGTAAAGACGGAGAAGCGAGTGGCGGTGAGTATCCAAACCAGGATGGTTTTGGCTGGACCAATGGTGTTTTTCTTGCAATGAATAAAATTGATAGTTGACAATGTACAATTGACAATCTAATTGCGCTTCAGCTATTTATTTCTGTATAACTTATTTAGCACTTCTTCTTTCCCATCAATGGTTGGTAATGGCAATCCGAGAATTTTCGTAATCAGTGGATAAATGTGAATATTCTGAAAAGGAGCAATTGCTAAACCGGATTTGATGTTAGGGCCTTGGGCATAAAATATTCCCCGCACATCACTTGTAGCTTCCGGGTCGTAACCATGCACGCCATGCTTACTTCCAAGGTTAGCCGATTTCAAAAATCTCTCTCTTGATTCTTCGCGAATATAATAGCCAGGCTCAGCTACCACCATCAAGTCTCCCACACGATCATTTTGATAATTCCACCTCGGTGGAAATTCTTCCTTCTTCCATACTTTGAATTTTCTCTCTTGCTTCTTTAAATGCACATATACCGAATCTCGCTTTCGTTGATCATCGAAATATAAGTGAGTTTGCGTGCCACCATTCACCAATTTTATAGAGGTATCGTTGCGATCAATAATTTCGTCAATAAAAAAGTAAGTGTCTTCAAGGGTAGTTAGTTCATACATGCCATGATCGGAAACCAAAATAACATTTACAGGTAGTCTGGTGACCTTAACTTCATTCATTAGTTTACCCAACAATGTATCAGCCCGAAGTACTGCTTGTCTTGTTTGTTCTGCATTCGGACCAAAATTATGGCCTTCATGATCTGGAAAGGAAAAGTATAAAGTGATCAGGTGCGGTCTTTCATTTTCGGGCAACTTCAACCAATTGATAACCTGATCTACACGAGATTCAGGATTAACAGAATCATCAAACGGAAAATAATAATCCGGCCTGCGGGATTCATCACTCATTTCAGAACCAACCCAGAAGAAGGAAGCAGACTTCATACCATTTCTTTTTGCCAGCTCCCACAAGGGTATACCACCATAGTAATAAGGATCCTCAACCAAATTTTTTTTACGCATCCCATAAAACTCATTTCGGGTGCGATCATAGAATGAATTATCCACCAACCCATGATGGCCAGGATTTAAACCGGTTACTATTGAATAGTGATTTGGAAAGGTCTTGCTCGGAAAAGAAGGAATCAGGGCTTCAGCCTGCGAACCCTTTGAAATGAAATTTTTGAAATTGGGAGGATTGAAATTCTTAACATAGTCGAAGCGAAAGCCATCAAAGGAAACAAGAATTACATATGGTTTAGTTTGTTGTGCCGATACCGTCAACCCGACAAGAAGAAAGGACAGAAACCAAATAATTCTTTTCATAATCCACATTCGAGTGGAATCTGTGGCCCCGATTACAATCGGGGCACGACCCCATCCGCCAACTGGCGGATAGTGCTCCAAACCAACTGAGCTAAGACTCCATTAAGATTGGCAAGATGACTTTTTTTGATTAATTCACCGATGAATTTTATTCCTTTGATATAAAATCATTGTTAACCGGAAATGAAATCAATTGATTATTGGATTGATCACCTGGGCCTGCTTCCTCATCCGGAAGGCGGATACTACAAAGAAACCTATCGTTCACCGGAAGTCCTGGCTGCTTCGGCCCTACCCAATCGGTTTGGCGGAAGTAGAAATTATTCAACGGCTATCTATTTTCTGTTACGGTCGGAAGATAAATCTGTTTTTCACCGCATTAAATCAGACGAGCTCTGGCATTTCTATCAGGGAAGCACATTATTGATTTATGTACTTCGCGAAAATGAGTTACAGATCCATCGTTTAGGGACCAATCTGGAAAAAGGTGATTCTCTCCAGGTGGCAATACCAGCCAACTGCTGGTTTGCTTCGCATGTAGAAATGCCAAATGGCTTTGCGCTCTGTGGCTGCACAGTTGCTCCAGGTTTTGATTTTCGCGATTTTGAAATAGCGAGTCGCGAAGTATTATTAAAAGAGTTCCCAGGTTATTCCGATGTAATTAAGAGGCTGACATGATTCATGGTTTATCAAACTTTTCCTGTCTGATAAGGAAAATAATTACTATCCTTCAAAACCAACCCGCTTATGCGAACCATCGCAGAACGGCTTGTTAGAAGATGATCCACACCGGCAGAAGGCGGTAACATTATTTTTTTTTGTAAGATTACCTGTTGAATCTTTTACGGTAACATTACCATATACCAAAAGTGGTCCATTAGGCATTGTTTCCACGATGGTTTCAGCTTCTACTTTAACGTTTTTCTCATCTGCCTCACTGTTCATAAAATAACTCAATGCTCCGGATGGGCACTTCTTGATCTGATCAACTATCTGCTGTGTAGTTCCTCCTTCAGGTGTCACCCAAGGTCTTCGCTGTGGATCGAATACTTTCCCCAATCCCTTAAAACAAATGGTAGAGTGAATGCATTGGTTTGGTTTCCAGACAATGGTTACCTCGCCATTGGTGTATTTCTTGGTAATGTCCTTCATGCAATAATTTCAGGTTTAAGATTCCGGATTAAAAATTAGGCTTGCCTTGAAAATATCAAATTAAATCAATTTAGTTTCGACTTCAATCGGGTTGGTTAGTGTTTTATGCACCGGACAGGAGTTGGCAATTTGCAAAAGACGTTGCCGGCTTCCCTCTTCCAAATTTCCTTCCAGCAAAATCTCCCTTTTAAAAACAGTCTTGTTATCTACCTTCTCCGAAGCTACTTCCACTTTGATTTTAGTTACATCCCACTTCTTACGATCTGCATACATGCGTAAGGTAATTGCTGTACAGGAGGCCAACGAAATCATCAGAAATTCTCCAGGCGCAGGACCGGCATCACCTCCGCCCAATTCCTCAGGCTCGTCAGCAATTACGGATTTACCTGAAGCAATTAACTCAGTTCTGTAGTGATCGAGCCCAATGATCGCAGTTACCATCTTAGAATGACTTGTTCATCACAAAAAATTCCTGGGTATAACGCTCACGTGGAGCTTCTTCACGAAGTTTGAGATTTTCAGATAAACTATCAGGATCACCAGGATAGCCTATGGCCATTATAACAATAGGCTCATATGCCTCAGGAATATTTAAGCTCTCAATTGCTTTTTGCCGATCGTATCCACCCATTTGATGAACATTTAATCCAAGTTGTGTTGCCTGTATGGATAGCAATGTATTGGCAGCACCTGTATCATATCGGGCTAATGCATTATTCGCTCCATTACGGATGTGTGTTTTCCTTGCCAGACTCAGAATGAGCAATGGGGCATTGATTGCCCAAACCCGATTGCTCTCATT
>DAOOCD010000061.1:0-14509 GCA_035408225.1 Cyclobacteriaceae bacterium
CCGGTTGTTGGCCGCTCCAGTCTATATATATATGGTAGGTGATATCTGGAAATTTGAGGAAGCCGAGATAGCTGCCTGAAGGAGTTCGAGGCGATACTGTGCAGCCTAACAATACGATAAGAATTAAAATAGAGTAACGCATTCTATAAAGGTATAGTAATGAGATTAGAAGTTCGAGGTTCGAGGTACGGTATTCGAAGTTAGAGGTTGGAATTCGAATTGGCGAGCTTAGATTTTATAAAATCATGTTAGATCAGGATGCAATCCACCGTTCTGCCTCATTCAGATCGGTGAAGTACTCTACAGCAATGTCATCCTCCACATCATCCTCATCCTGAAAATCTTCATAAATCGACTGGATCTTTTTCTCCACCACAATGGCATAGCGCAAAATACCGTTGTCGACAATTTTGGGCATGTAGGTATAATTGATCCAGCGCTGCAGTGTCTCGTTGTTACGGAAAGGATACTTGCGCGAATCCACCAGGATATACGAAATGGAAAATTCTTTCAGATAGTCAAGGATCTTGCTTATCTCCTGCATAACCTGCTCTTCATTCAAGTCGATAGATTCTTTGAACCAGACTACACGCATCAACTTTTTTTCGGGGTCTACTTCAATGGATGAATAGGGGCTTGCGTAAACGTTCTTGCTCATGGAATGAGAGATTTATTTCGAAAGATACGAAGACATCAGAAAAGTAGTAAATAAGCTCACCTGATAAACCCAGGCAACTCTGAAAAATAAACAGCCTGTTCTTTGGTGAGCAGGTAATCCTTAACTGCCCACATGATTGCCTTAAAGGAACTGTATAGTTCGCGGTTGAAATTGATAAGGGTAGAGATTTCTATTTCATTGAGTGGAACTTCATTCTTATAAAGTTTACTCAAATTATCTGTGTACCCTTTCTGCAGTTCATTGTATTGGGCTACAATTTGCTCAAACTGATCGTTGCCCTCCGGTTCGTGCATAAAGTGCATCAATTGATTGCACCACCTACGCACCTGGTTACGGGTGTCAACATACATCTGATACTTCGTATCGTTGGATGAATTCTTAAACTGAGCAATGTCATGTAACGAATCGTTCATACTTTTGGCAGCAAACATACAATTGCGCACGCACGATACCAGTTGTTCAACTCGTTCCTGTTCATCGGGGGTGAGCGTTTCAATGTTAAGCTGCATGTAATAGGCATGAATCTCTCCGTGCAAATGTTTTATATGTTCGTATTTTTCGCTGTGCAGTTTCTCATAATAAGCATCGGATTCTTTAATGTCCGCAGGACTCTCCTCCCCAAAGGATTCCAGTAAATAATAAAGTGTCTGGTCGATAAACCATTTTGCTTCTTTGGTGAGTGCATCGAGGGCCATCTCACCTTCCGATGCGGGCACTGACTGAATATAGCGAGTCGCAGTATCAACACCTTTAAACCGGTTTTCCAAAAATCCACCAAACACTTTTAGAAATGGGTAGAAAATAATCACCCCCAGGATGTTGATGCCGCTTTGAAAAAATACAAGCGCGAACAACTTGTCCTTGATATTAAAAAACTCGGTGATCAGGATGTTGATCGGCCGAAGCACGATCAACACTGTAATGATGACAAATGTGTTATAAATGAAATTGCCTAGAGCCACACGTTTTTTGGCAGGAATGCCGTTAGCTGCAGCCAGCAAAAGTTTAACCGTAGTGCCCACTTCCGAGCCTAACACAAATGCAGTTGCCGAATAGAGATTGATGGCATCTGCATACAAGGCACTGAGTGCAATTGCCACGGCTGCTGCACTGGATTGAATGAGCGAAGTGAGTAAAAATCCGGCCACCACAAAAAATAGCGCTGGGTATTCTGCATACAATGAAAAATCAACCTGTTTAGCGATCGCTTCAAACCCTGCTTTTATAAAACTGAGTCCAACAAACAGCGAAGCAAAACCAAAAATAAATTTACTCCATTGATGGGTACGGCTTCGTGAATTGAATAAAGCCATCGCGATTCCTGCTACGCCTACAAGGGGTAATGCAAAACTTTCAATGTTGACTTTAAATCCAAGTGTAGCAACGATCCAACTTGTGAGCGTGCTGCCAATGTTTGTTCCCAGGATAACGGCCAATGCATTTTGCATGGTGAGCACGCCAGCCCCTACCAGTGCAAGCACCATCAGGTTAACCACCGAACTGCTCTGTAATACACCACTGAGCACGGCTCCACCGCCAATAGCCTTTATCGGATTGGTTGTTTGCTTGCGTAGAAATAATTTGAATGACCGGCCGGACAAACTACGTAGTGTCTCCTCCAGAAAATTCATTCCTAGCAGGAAGATGCCAATACCGGCAAGCATTTTGGATATCTCAAGACCGATCTGCATAACAGGTACTTACAACAAGCAATCCCTGAAAAGAAATTTTTTAGATAAGAATTTTCTTGTCCGAAGAAATCAACAGGCAATCGTTTGAACCTCCTGATATTCTGAGTTCAAGTAAACCAATTTTCAGAACATTCCTTTAAAAAACTATCTTTGAGGTTGCTATGGCAAACATTAAGATTAAAGACCTGGAATTCAAGAAGTTTATACCTGCATCAAAAATTGATGAGAAGGTAGCTGAACTGGCAGCGCAAATTAATCACGACTATAAAGATAAAACTCCGGTATTTCTTCCCATCCTCAACGGATCGTTTATGTTTGCTTCTGATTTAATAAAGGAAATAAAAATTCCTTGCCGGATTTCGTTTGTAAAAACCTCCTCATATGCGGGCACCTCCAGCACCGGTCAACTTAAAACCTTGATTGGCCATGATGAAAGTCTTTTCAATCAACACATACTTATCGTTGAAGACATTGTAGACTCCGGCCTTACGCTCGATAAAATTATGGCCGAACTGCGCGATCGTGGAGCAAAATCGGTAGAAGCTATTTCATTGCTGCGTAAAAAGCCTGCCCGGGATAAGAATATTGAAGTAAAATATGTGGGCTTTGATCTGGAGAATGAATTTGTGCTGGGCTATGGACTTGACTATGATGGGCTGGGCCGCAACCACAAGGATATTTACAAAACCCTCGATTCTGATTAGAAAACAGAGAATAAGCAGGTTTTTAGCAATTCTCACTTTTCCATATTTGAACATGCCACTCATTGGCTATTTGATCAATTGATTATCTTGCAACCCTTTTTTACCTAAACAAAGAAGCTACCTATGATCAATCTTGTTCTCTTTGGCCCGCCCGGAGCCGGCAAAGGCACACAAAGTGAAAAGCTAATTCAGAAATATGGCTTTGTGCATATCAGTACGGGTGACCTCTTTCGCTGGCACACCAAAAATGATACGGCCTTGGGAAAGCGAGTTAAAGAGATAATGAATAGTGGTGCATTGGTGCCTGACGAAATCACCATCGCCATGTTAAAGGAAGAACTTGATAAAAATCCGCAGGCTAAAGGATTTCTCTTTGATGGCTTTCCTCGCACGGTGCCGCAAGCCGAAGCGTTGGACAAATTCATGAAGGATAATGGATCGGCTATTCATCATGTGATTGCCCTGGATGTTACCGAAGCGGAAGTGCGCAATAGAATTGCGAAGCGCAGAACAATTGAGAACCGGGTTGATGATGAGGAAGAAAAATTAAATAAGCGAATTACCGAATATTTCACCAAGACAATCCACGTACTCCCCTATTATAAAAATCAGGGAAGGCTTAATACAGTACATGGCATAGGTGAGATTGATGTAATCTTTAAAAATATTTGTACTCTTTTAGATAAATAATTACCCACTGATTCAACCTATAAAATTCATACCTGCGGGTCTAAATTTTGAATCTTGAATTTTAAATCTTGAATTAATGTCCTCACCCAACTTCATCGACTATGTAAAGTTCAACGCTCGCTCAGGGCATGGTGGGGCAGGGTGCAGACATTTTCATCGCGAAAAGTTTATTGAAAAAGGTGGCCCTGATGGTGGAGATGGCGGCCGGGGCGGTCATATCATTCTGCGCGGTAACGCTCAACTCTGGACGTTGCTGCACTTAAAGTATCGCAAGCATGTTTTTGCCGAATCCGGAAAGCCCGGTGAATCACAAAATTGTACTGGCGCTTTTGGAAAAGATATTGTACTTGAAGTTCCACTGGGTACGGTAGCACGCAATGCTGAAACTCAGGAGATCATGTGCGAAATCAATGATGATGGCAAGGAGATCATCTTGCTACCGGGTGGCCGTGGAGGAAAAGGCAATACTTTTTTTGCCACTGCTACAAACCAGGCTCCACAACATGCGCAACCCGGGGATCCAGGACTGGATAAATGGATTATCCTTGAACTAAAACTGCTGGCCGATGTGGGTCTTGTGGGCTTTCCAAATGCTGGCAAGTCAACATTACTATCGGTAGTATCGGCTGCCAAACCAAAAATTGCCGACTATGCATTCACTACACTTACACCCAACCTGGGCGTAGTGAAATATCGCGATGAGCTTTCTTTTGTGATGGCTGATATTCCGGGCATTATAGAGGGCGCTGCCGAAGGCAAAGGACTTGGCATTCGTTTTCTCAAGCATATTGAGCGTAACTCGTTACTGCTTTTTCTTATCCCGGCCGATGCAAAAAGTATTCAGAAAGAGTATGACATCTTGTTGAATGAATTGAGTCAATACAATCCCGAACTCTTAGATAAGAAACGCATCCTGGCGATTTCTAAAAGTGATATGCTTGATGAGGAGTTGAAAGCGGAAATGAAAAAGGAAGTTCCGAAAGGTATTCCATTCGTATTTATTTCTTCTCTCGCCAACCAGGGGATCTCAGAATTAAAGGATCTGATCTGGGGGACATTGCATTAAAATAAATTTCAGAACGCCATTCTGACACAAATTCAACTATTGGCAAAATTCTTGTCATTTTGCACCGCATTAAGAGACTATCATGGAAAATAACATACGACCTGAACAGGAACTTGAAAAACCAAGCGATTTGACAACTGAAGCACCTGAGGGTCAGACGGACGAACCAATATCCGCTGAGAAAAAAGAAGAAGTAGTTGATCCGTTTAAGAAATTACAGGACGAATTGGCAGAAGCCAAGGATAAATACATACGTCTGTATGCAGAATTCGATAATTTCAGACGCAGGTCTTCAAAAGAAAAACTGGAGATGATCCAGTCGGCCAACGAGCAATTACTAAGCGCACTGCTTCCGGTGATGGACGACTTTGAGCGTGCAGAGAAATCCTTTAAGGAAAAAAATGATAAGGAGGCTGAAGGGTTCTTCTTGATTAAGAATAAGTTCAAGAAAACACTGGAACAATATAGCGTGAAGCCGATGGAAGTAAAGCAAGGTTCGGATTTCAATCCCGATCTGCATGAGGCCATCACCCAAGTACCTGCCCCGGATGAAAAATTGAAAGGGAAGATTTTAGACGCAGTGGAAAAAGGCTATTTACTGAATGACAAAGTAATTCGATTTGCGAAAGTTGTAGTAGGAAGCTAGTTGTTCGAAGTTGGAAGCTAGAGATTAGAAGTTAGAAGTTAGAAGTTCGAAGTTTAGAGAGTAGAGGTTAAATATAAATATGATTAAGTCATATAAGGATTTAGAAGTTTATAAACTTTCCTACAACATGGCTATGAGTATTTTTCAAGACTCAAGAAAATTTCCAAAAGAAGAACTTTACTCATTAACCTCCCAAATTGTGAGATCATCAAGATCAATTAGTGCAAACATTGTTGAAGGATGGTCAAAGCGACATTATGAAAATAAATTCAAGGTTCATTTAATTGATGCCTTAGGATCAACTGGAGAAACACAAAACTGGATAAGTTTTGCAAAAGACTGCGGCTATTTACAACAAGAAGAATTTCTAAAATATGAAGAGCAACTTGACCATATTGGTAAAATGCTGACCAAGCTTCACCAAAATTGGGAAACTAAAAATTTATAACATCTGCCAATTCGAGTTTCAATCCTCGAACTTCCAACCTCAACAATATGACAAAACGTGATTTTTACGAGATACTAGGTGTAAGCAAGACTGCAACTCCGGAAGAAATAAAAAAAGCATACCGTAAGGTGGCCATTCAATTTCACCCTGATAAAAATCCGGGCAACAAAGAAGCAGAGGAAAAATTTAAGGAAGCAGCCGAAGCTTATGAAGTATTGAGCAATGCGGAAAAACGCGCTCAGTATGATCGCTTTGGTCATTCGCGACCAGGCAATGGTGGCTTCCAGGGGCACGACATGAATATGGAAGATATCTTCAGTCAGTTTGGAGATATATTTGGTGGTGGCGGCAGTCCGTTCGATAGTTTCTTTGGTGGTGGTGGCGGTGGAAGAACTCGTCAGCGCAAAGGATCTAACCTGCGTATCAAACTTAAACTTACGCTGGAGGAAATAGCGAATGGGGCCGAGAAGAAAATAAAAGTAAATCGTTTGGTTCGGGCCGAGGGTGTTACCTTCAAAAACTGTACTACCTGCGGAGGCACTGGCCAGTTACGAAAGGTAGTAAATACCATGCTGGGTCAGATGGTTTCAACCACAACTTGCTCTGCATGCAATGGGGCCGGCCAGTTGATTGACAAGCGTCCTTCTGGAGTTGATAATTCAGGCCTGGTATCCAAAGAAGATATGATCACGGTTAAGATTCCGGCCGGGGTAAGCGATGGCATGCAACTCTCGATGTCAGGTAAAGGGAACGAAGCTCCCGGTGGTGGCATTCCAGGCGATCTCCTGATTCTGATTGAAGAAGTGGAAGACAAGGAATTGAAACGCGATGGAAATAATCTGGTGTACGATCTGCACATTACCTTTATCGATGCTGCGCTGGGTACTAATGTAGAGGTTCCGTCCATTGGCGGAAAAGTGCGAATCAAAATTGAGCCGGGTACCCAAAGCGGAAAAATATTGCGCCTTCGTGGCAAGGGCCTGAAAGACATTAACGGCTATGGTGCGGGCGACCAACTTATATATATTAATGTGTGGACACCCAAGAAACTTACAAGCGAAGAAAAAGCCAAACTCGAAAGCCTGAGAAACTCCTCTAACTTCCAGCCTCATCCCGATGCTAGCGAAAAAGGCTTTTTTGAGCGCATGAAAGAATATTTTGGCTGATTGTAAAATTCTTTAAGGTTTTTATAACCAAAGACGCAATAACCCGTATAACTCCTTTACGGGTTATTTTTTTGTTCGCATTGTGAGCCACTTTCGCCATAAACGACAAAAAGTTGACCTTTCTTACATGAAGAAACATTAACCTGAACTAACGCGTAGAAACAGATATGTGGAGATTGATTTTAGCTTTAATTGGAAGCAGTGCAGCTTTTGGGGTAAGTGGACAGATTAAAAAGCAATTTTCTGTAGAAAAAAATCAACCCTGCGACCGTGTAGAATTAAAGTTGAGCGCAAAAACGGGCAATTGTTTTATTCGCCCTAGTCAGAATGAAGATGTTCTCAATATTTATAGCAATCAAGATCTGGAAGAGTACACCCACTCCTTCAGCAATGAAGTAAAAGGAAATACCTGTACCGTTAATCTTTCACTCGAGCAAGACGGACAACGCGGGGTAAGTCAAAAAATATCATATCAGGTTTTTGGATCTGATGAACGCCCTACCGATAAATTCTGGAAAGTATACCTTTCCGAAACTACCCCCTACTCATTAGATCTGGATTACGGGTTGGGCAATGCCAATATCGATTTGTCGGGTATGGCTGTTGACAAACTAAAAATTCATACAGGAAGTGCTGATGTAAATATTAGTTATAGTACCGGGGTTGAAAACAAAATTGACATGGATACTTTCTTCGTAAAGGTGGATATGGGTTCACTCCATGCGCAACAACTCAATCTGGCCCGATCAAAGGTAGTAGTGGCCGATGTTGGGTTTGGCAATATGTTTCTCGACTTTAGTAACAAGCCTGCTATCAGTAATCATGTTATTGGTAGCGTAGGTGCCGGCAATCTGATCATTCAATTGCCTTCAGAAGAAGTGCCCGTGCTTGTTACGATCAACGATTCATGGTTGTGTAGTCTTAGTATCTCTCACAGTCTTAAAAAGATTGGGCAAAACAAATTTGCCAATGCTGCTTACTCCAAAGACACCAAGAGTAAGAATGCCCTTGTCTTCGATTTGGATGTTTCCATGGGCAAAATCGTGTTCCGCGAGACAAAACATTAAACAAGAGTTTTAACGAATGAACTATTTCCAAGCGGGTACCAGGTAAATTTCTGGTTCCCTGTAATTCTATTGCTATTTTTGTTACTAACGTTTCATCACTAACCTCAACCCCGTGAATGCTCTCATCACCCAGGATGTTACCAAGCGATATGCAAATCATACCGCCCTCGACCAGGTAAGTATCACAATTCCTGAAAAAACTATTTATGGTTTGCTCGGTCCCAATGGAGCCGGCAAGACCACCCTCATCCGTATTATCAATCAAATTATTAACAAGGATGAAGGAAAAATTGAAATCTTTGGCGAACCCCTGCAAGAAAAACATGTCGGGATGATCGGGTATCTGCCAGAAGAACGCGGGCTTTACAAGAAAATGAAAGTGGGTGAACAACTCCTTTACCTGGCGCAATTAAAAGGGCTGAGTCGCAAACAAGCCATGGAGAGACTCAAAGTATGGCTCGAAAAATTTGAAATAAAAGATTGGTGGGGTAAGAAAGTTGAAGATCTATCCAAAGGGATGGCTCAAAAGGTTCAATTCATAAGTACGGTGATGCACGAACCGAGATTGATTATACTGGATGAACCCTTTTCGGGATTTGATCCGGTGAACGCCCAGTTAATCACTGAAAAAATCCTGGAGCTAAAAGAAAACGGAAGCACCATTATTTTTTCCACACACCGCATGGAGACGGTTGAATCATTATGCGATCACATTGCGCTGATCAATAAATCAAAAAAAATTCTTGAAGGTCCGAAGAAACAAGTAAAGGCTCAGTATAAGTCGAACACGTTCTTAGTAGAACACCGGGGAAATAATTTTATGTTTCCCGCTGATCGGTACGAATTAATTAAGCAAGAACCATTGGAGGAAAATTTATTCTCTTCTACGCTGAAGACCCGCGAAGGTATCAAGGGTAATCAGGTGATTCGAGATCTTATCGATATTACAGAAGTTCATTCTTTTCAGGAGAAAGTGCCGAGCATGGCCGACATCTTCATCAGCCTGGTGAAAGGAGAAGGTGATGAAGCCCTTAAAAAACATTTACAAGAAGCATAACCCTACTACTGAGCTATGAATAAAATCTGGTTAATCATTCAACGCGAGTTTCTAAGCCGGGTGCAGAAAAAATCATTTTTGATTGCTACTATTCTGGTGCCCCTAATCTTTCCGGCTATCATAGGTGGAGCTGTCTATATAATGATTAAAGAAGCAGAGACAGCTCAACCTGACAGATTACAGGTGCTAGATGAAAGCGGTCGGTTTAAGCTGGAATCCAACAAGCGATTTATTGTTGTGCCGGTGACAGGGCCGATAGAGAATGCGAAGAAAGTTTACTCAGAAACTGAGGATTTTGGACTACTGTACATTCCGTCAACAGATGTTAATGATCCCAAAGGCATTACCATCTATACCAAGGAGAGTCAGAGCGTAGAAAAAATCGGACGGATTGAGACCATGCTAAATGATATCGTGAAGGATGCCAAGATGGAACGATATAATGTGGATAAGGAAACCCTAAAAGACATCCGCAACACCAACATCGACTTTAGTCAGATAAACTTAAGCGCAACCGGTGAAGAAAAATCAAGCAATACCATGATCCTATATGGATTAGGAATGACGTTGGGCATTTTGATCTACATGTTTGTGCTGATTTATGGTATTCAGATTATGCAGGGAGTGATCGATGAAAAAACATCCAAGATTGTAGAGGTGATTGTATCCTCTGTTAAACCTTTTCAACTCATGTTGGGTAAAATCATTGGTATTGCCTCGGTGGGGCTGCTGCAGTTTACGATCTGGATAATCTTGATCAGTGTAGTATCAACTACGGTGCTCGGTTATTTTGGATTAAAAATGCCACAGCAACAGGCCATGGAACAAGTAGCCGAACAAATGCAGGATGAAGATGCTAAAGAAGCAATGTCGGAACAAACCAAAGCTCCGGCTGCACAATTTGTTAATAGTCTTAGCCAGATTCCATTCACAAAGATTGCACTTGTATTTCTTTTCTATTTTCTGGGTGGTTATCTGCTGTATGGTGCTTTGTTCGCGGCCGTGGGTTCGGCTGTGGATTCACAACAGGAAGCGCAGCAATTTCAATTTCCGGTAACGATACCCCTTTTAATTGGATATATGGGATTGTTCATGTTTGTCGTGCGCGATCCGCATGGACCGGTTAGTTTCTGGTTATCTGTTATTCCCTTTACATCACCCGTTGCTATGGTTGGCCGTATTGCTTTTGACGTACCCGGTTGGCAATTGGCGCTTAGCATGTTATTGTTGGTGGGTGGTTTTTTACTCACCACGTGGATTGCCGGAAGAATTTACCGCGTTGGCATTTTGATGACGGGCACAAAAGTGAGTTACAAAGTATTGGCCAAATGGTTTATGTTGAAGGGATAACCCTCTATCCCTCTAAAAAGACCGGATCGCTTATGGCATCCGGTTTTTTTATTTAATTTCCATGCGCCTATGGCAAAGAAGAACCCACTACCGGCTTCGATGGACTTTTATCAGGACAACACTAAGTTGAAGTGGATCATATTGGCCGTATCAGTCTTTATCAGTGCCGGTTCTATTTATTACACCAACCTGCTGGTAGAACAACTTAAGGAAAGAGAAAAACAACAAGTTGAATTATTTGCCCGGGCTCTTGAGTATACTCTTAACAGCACTGATGGTAACATCGTGTTTATTACTGATGAAATTCTCTTTAAAAATAAATACGTTCCAGTAATCTGGCTTACCAAGGACAACGAGTATCAATATGCCAACATCGATATAAAAGAATCTCTATCCAACGAGAAAAAAGATGCCCTCCTAAAAAAGGAAATTGAAGAAATGAAGGAATCTTTTAACCCTATTGAAATTGTTTTAAAAGATCCCAGCACCGGAGAAGTATTCGGAAAACAATATGTCTATTACAAGAATTCCTTTCTGCTTACTCAACTCATTGCCTTTCCTTATATACAGCTTTCCGTGCTGGCCATTTTTGGATTTATCTCTTATCTCGCATTCAACTACTCACGAACAGCCGAACAAAACCAGGTGTGGGTAGGTCTTGCCAAGGAAACAGCACATCAATTAGGAACACCCCTCTCCTCTTTAATGGCCTGGATAGAGGTGTTACGGGACGATCCGGAAATCAAGAACAAAGGCATTGTGGATGAACTCGATAAAGACATTCGCAAACTGCGGGTGGTTACTGAGCGCTTCTCGAGTATTGGATCAACCCCTGTACTTAAAGATGAAAATGTATATCAGCTCGTAAATAATGTAGTTGGGTATTTACAACCGCGTGTATCTTCCAAAATTAATTTTGAAGTATACACCCTTTCAGAAACTATTCAGGCACGGGTACACGCACCGTTATTCGAATGGGTTGTGGAAAACCTATGCAAAAATGCAGTGGATGCGATGGGGAGTGCCGGTACCATTGCTATCAAAATTTTAAGGGGAAGCGACCGCAAAGTCTTTATCGACATCTCTGATACCGGAAAAGGAATCCCTAAAGCAATGGTTCCTAACGTTTTCAAACCCGGCTTTACCACGAAAAAAAGAGGCTGGGGCCTTGGGTTGGCGCTTGCCAAACGGATCATTGAAATGTACCACGAAGGAAAAATCTTTGTAAAATCTTCGGAGGAAAATCAGGGCACCACCTTTCGCATTGAGTTAAAAAGCACCTAAAACCGATAGTCATTCCTGATGTCGGATTAACTTATTGCAGATCAGTCAAATACAGACACATAAATACACTGCTTCGAACCCAATAAATCCTGGCATTCCAGTTTGTATTAACCCTGCAAAAACCTACTTTTGCGTCCGGATTTTTCAGCCCTTTCTTAAGGACTTAAGGAAAAGATCCCAATTCAATAGATAATCTTAAAATTCTAATAGTCAATGGCCAATAGCGGTAGAATCACCCAAGTAATCGGTCCGGTTGTAGACGTTGCATTTGACGAGCCCGGTACCAAACTCCCCAACATTCTGGATTCCCTGGATGTAATTAAAGCAGACGGCACGCGTGTAGTGCTTGAGTGCCAGCAGCACCTCGGTGAAGATCGTGTTCGCACAATTGCGATGGACGGAACCGAGGGGTTAGTGCGCGGTATGAAAGTAATCGATACCGGTTCGCCCATTCAAATGCCTATTGGCGAAGATATTAAAGGCCGCTTGTTCAATGTGGTAGGAGAAGCCATTGACGGTATCCCACAACCCAAAGGAACAGGGTCACTTCCTATTCACCGCTCGGCACCTGCCTATGAAAATCTTTCAACCTCTACCGAGGTTCTTTTTACCGGTATAAAAGTTATTGACCTAATCGAGCCATACTCAAAAGGGGGTAAGATCGGATTGTTTGGTGGTGCCGGTGTTGGTAAGACTGTATTGATTCAGGAATTGATTAACAACATCGCCAAGGCGTATGCAGGTTTATCAGTGTTTGCCGGAGTAGGTGAACGTACCCGTGAAGGAAACGACTTGTTGCGTGAAATGATTGAAGCCGGTATCGTTGATTATGGTCCTGAATTTATGAAATCACTTCATGCCGGTGGTTGGGATTTGTCTAAAGTGGATAACGAAAAACTGAAAGACTCCAAAGCAACCTTCGTGTTTGGTCAGATGAACGAACCTCCTGGTGCCCGTGCACGTGTGGCTCTTTCGGGTTTGACTGTCGCAGAATATTTCCGCGATGGTGACGGACAAGGAAAAGGTAAAGACATTCTTTTCTTCATTGATAATATCTTCCGTTTCACACAGGCCGGATCCGAAGTATCTGCTTTGTTAGGTCGTATGCCTTCTGCGGTTGGATACCAACCTACCTTAGCTTCCGAAATGGGTGCCATGCAGGAACGCATTACGTCAACCAAGAATGGATCGATCACTTCAGTACAAGCGGTTTACGTACCTGCCGATGACTTGACCGACCCTGCTCCTGCAACCACGTTTGCTCACCTGGATGCTACTACGGTATTGTCTCGTAAGATTGCTGAGTTGGGTATATACCCCGCAGTGGATCCATTGGATTCAACATCGCGGATTTTGCGTGCTGACATTGTAGGTGAAGAACATTACAATTGTGCACAACGCGTAAAGAGCATTTTGCAGCGCTACAAAGAACTTCAGGATATTATTGCCATCCTGGGTATGGATGAATTGTCGGATGAAGATAAGCTCATTGTATCACGCGCAAGACGTGTACAGCGCTTCTTGTCACAGCCATTCCACGTAGCCGAAGCCTTTACCGGTTTGAAGGGTGCGTTGGTTGATATAAAAGACACTATTAAAGGATTTAACATGATTATGGATGGCGAAGTGGATCATCTTCCAGAAATGTCCTTTAACCTGGTCGGTAGCATTGAAGATGCCATTGCCAAGGGCGAGAAAATGATGGCAGACGTTAAATAACTTCTATGCAATTGGAAATAATAACACCGGACAAAAAAATCTTTGAAGGAGAAGTTGCCTCGGCTACCTTTCCGGGAGAAGATGGATCCTTCCAGATTTTGAATGATCACGCCCCACTGGTGAGTTTACTGAAGGATGGAGTAGTTGAATATAAGTCGAAAGAACTTTCTGAACGTCTTCATATTACAGGAGGAGTTGTAGAAGTACTAAAAAACAAAGTGATTCTACTCGCTGACGGAGTTAAAGATTGAATTCTAAATTCTTGTCACATAAAAAAACCCGGTCTCTCAACCGGGTTTTTTGTTTACAAATCCGATGGCTTATTGTCTTACCAACCACTTCACGAAGAACACAACTCCAATGATTAAAGCTATCCCGCCAATAATCCAGAACACATCACCACCAATAATCAATGCTACAATACCTACTGCACCAAAAATTGAGGCTAACTTCAAATCATTATCCATTCCATGGGTTGCCTGAACAGTATTAGGCTCTGATTTTTTCTTTTGATCTTTCACATACGTTTTAATTTCGCTGCGCAAGTGATTACGTAAAACTTTACGTTCGGTCTTGGACATTTGAATATAGGTCTTACGAACTTCTGTGGCAGGCGCAACCTCTTTCTTGATTTCAACCGGGGCCATTGAAGTACTTGCTGTCAATTCAGTTGGATTGATAACAGGTGCAGGAGTTTCAGTACTTTTAACTGCTCGATAGCCGGATGGGGTATCGTAAGAATTAAAACTTGCGGTGTACTTAGGGCTTGAACAGGCTCCTAATAAAACAACCGATAGCAGATAGATAATTTTCTTCATAGAGATGGGTTTATTTTTTAAAGTTAGACATTATTCTACTAAAAAATCGCTTCTCAAAGTCCCAAAAAAAGCGGAACTGACCAAACACGAATCCATAAAACAACAGGAAAACGTTATAAACCGG
>DAOOCD010000061.1:14519-17383 GCA_035408225.1 Cyclobacteriaceae bacterium
CAAGATCCAATAGAGTATGTTGGCCCACATGGGTTTAACTCCTGTTGGAAACCAATATTCAAAGAGAGGTTGCTTTATAAACAAAACAGTAAACCCCGTGCAGGCAAAAACGATGAGTATGATCACCACCTGCCAAAGGCTCTTTACTTTCCAGCGTATCTGTAACTTATCCAGCCAACTCATACATCACAATTGCGGGTCAAGATAGCAAAGCCGCTGATCAGGAAACTGGTTTCCAGAGATCATTTTTAGGGACTTCCGCTGAAATAATAACAGGCTCCTTCTTAACCGGATGTAAGAATTCAATTTGCCGGGCGTGAAGCCCGATACTGGCATCGGATGCAGGTTTGTCGTATCCATATTTAAGATCACCCACAATAGGGCAACCCATTGAGGCGAGTTGCACCCGAATCTGGTGGGGACGGCCGGTAACCGGCTTTACTTCCAGCAAATAAAATCCAGATTTCTCTTTAATTATTTTATAACTCAATTCCGAGCGCTGCCCTTGCGCATTCTCTCGCGCATAAGCTGTTGTCTTGTTCTTCTTCTCATCCTTCACCAACCAATGCACGAGTGTGCCTTCTGGTTTAGGGGGTAAAGCGTGCACCAGTGCCCAATATGTTTTATGTGTTTCTCTATCACGAAAGAGTGCATTCATTCGCTCAAGTGCTTTGGAGGTCCGTGCGAAAACAACTACTCCGCTCACGGGCCGATCCAACCGATGCACTACACCTAAAAAGACATCCCCAGGCTTATGATATTTGACTTTTATATACTCCTTCCCAATCTCTACCAGTGGTTGGTCGCCTGTAGCATCACCCTGCACCAATACCCCGGCAGACTTATTAATAACCAGCAAATGGTTGTCTTCGTATAATACCTGTAGCGGAGTAGTCATAAAACTTTGTAAGTTAGAACCGGATATAAAACAATCAAAGAACCATGGCAAAACACTTGATCTATCTTTTAATACTCTCCTTCGCATTAATCTCTTGCCATAAGAAGCAATCAACTGAGGAATTAAAAGAACAGATCGCAGAAGAGTTGTCTAAACAGCAAGGAACGTTTGCTGTCGCTTTTAAGGATTTAACCACGAATGAAGAAATTTTTATCCATGAGCATGAGCTCTTCCATGCTGCCAGCACCATGAAAACTCCTGTGATGGTGGAAGTATATAAACAGGCAGCGGAAGGAAAATTCTCAATCAAGGATTCGATTCTGATTAAAAATGAATTTAAAAGTATTGTGGACGGTAGTCCGTATTCACTCAACGCAACGGACGACAGTGATACCTTGATCTATCAGCACATAGGTGAGAAACGAACTATTTACTCGTTGATGTATGACATGATCATTATTAGCAGTAATCTGGCTACTAACCTGATCGTTGAGTTAGTGGACGCTAAGAAAGTAACCCAAACCTTGCGCGAAATAGGCGCAAAAGATATCCAGGTATTGCGTGGCGTTGAGGATACGAAAGCGTTTCAAGCCGGATTAAACAATCAGGTGACCGCTTACGACCTGATGTTATTGTTTGAGAAAATTGATAAAGAAGAATTGGTAAACTCAGAAGCAAGTATGGCTATGATGGATATCTTGTTAAATCAAAAATTCAATGATCTCATTCCTGCATATCTTCCTAAAGAAGTTAAAGTTGCTCACAAGACAGGTTGGATTACGGGCATTCACCACGATTCAGGCATTGTGTTTTTACCCGATGGAAGAAAATATGTATTGGTACTTCTTTCCAAAGATCTGAATAACGAAGATGCCGGAGTAAAAGCCCTGGCAACGGTATCCAAAATGATTTATGATCATGTGACTGCCAGTAAATGATCAATCTTTGAACTCTGAGGTAAAGTGAAAGTTGATTTCAGGAAAATTGTCTTGCACCATTTGCAACCAGGCCCGCGATTCAGCCATGAAAACCAACTTTCCATCTTTATCACGTGCTATGTGGCGTTGTTTTGAGTCAATAAATTCCTGAAGTTTCTTTTGGTTCTTGCTGCTGATCCAACATGCTTTGTAAATGTTCTGGCCTGCAAACTCTGCGGAGGCAGTATATTCATTCTTCAACCGAAACTGAATCACTTCAAACTGAAGTGCCCCCACAACGCCCACTACTTTCTTTTTTCCTAGTTCATAGGTAAACAACTGAGCCACACCTTCCTCCATCAACTGAAGCAATCCCTTCTCCAATTGTTTGGTCTTCATGGCATCTTTGTTAATTACCTCTTTAAAGATTTCCGGAGAGAAACTTGGAATGCCTGTGTAGAGCATCTTCTCACCTTCCGTAAGCGTATCTCCAATCTTCAAATTACCAGTATCATAAATACCCACGATGTCGCCCGGCCATGCTTCATCCACAGTTTCACGATCTTGTGCCATAAACGCAGTGGCGTTAGAAAAGCGAACGCTCTTATCTTGCCGCACATGATAGTAATTGCTACCGCGCTCAAAACGACCTGAACACACACGAATAAATGCAATTCGGTTTCGGTGTCGCGGATCCATGTTGGCGTGAATCTTAAAAACAAAACCTGTGAATTTTTCTTCTTCCGGCTTTACTTCCCGCAAAGTTGTTTCGCGTGGAATGGGAGCTGGTGCAATGCGGATAAAAGTATCGAGCAATTCCCTCACTCCAAAATTATTTACTGCACTGCCAAAGAAAACCGGGGCTACCTTTCCACTCAAATAATCTTCGGCATCAAATTCAGGATAAACCCCTTCTATCAGTTCAACATCGGCCCGTAGCTGGTTAGCATAATTTTCACCGACCAACGTATCCAGTTCTGCACTGGCAATGTCTGCTATCTGCACGCTCTCTTGCACTGTAACTTTACTGGGCGTGAACAGATTCAGAT
>DAOOCD010000062.1:0-17268 GCA_035408225.1 Cyclobacteriaceae bacterium
GCTTCTACGGGTGGGGGCTATCTGTTTGCAGACTACACGGTAGATGTGAAAACACAAGTGAAGCAGTTTGATCTAAAGGGAAAATTGGTGCGCGAAGTGGAATTACCAGGTATTGGCTCTGCTGGGGGTTTTGGTGCTGAAGAAAAAGATAAAGACCTGTATTATTCGTTTACATCATTCACATATCCAACATCCATTTTCAAGTATGATATTGCATCCGGTAAATCAACTTTATACAATCAGCCAAAAGTAGATTTCAATCCGGAAGATTATGAGACCAAACAGGTTTTTTATACCAGTAAAGACGGTACCAAGGTGCCCATGTTCATCGTACACAAAAAGGGGATAGAACTGAATGGAAAAAATCCAACCTGGCTTTATGCTTATGGAGGTTTCAATATCAGTCTCACACCAGGATTTAGTCCTTCAAGAATTTTGTGGTTAGAGAATGGTGGAATTTATGCTCAACCGAACCTAAGAGGTGGTGGCGAGTACGGAGAAAAGTGGCATTTGGCTGGGACTAAAATGAATAAGCAAAATGTGTTTGATGATTTTATTGCAGCTGGTGAATACCTGATTAACGAAAAATACACATCGCATGATTATTTGGCAATCTCAGGCGGCTCGAATGGAGGACTGTTAGTCGGGGCTACCATGACACAGCGACCAGATCTTGCCAAAGTAGCGCTTCCTGCTGTAGGTGTAATGGATATGCTACGTTATCATAAGTTTACAGCGGGAGCAGGCTGGGCATACGATTATGGTACTGCGGATGACTCCAAAGAAATGTTTGAGTATATAAAGAAGTATTCTCCGGTTCATGCGCTTAAGCCAAACACTTCGTATCCGGCAACGCTAGTTACCACAGCTGATCATGATGATCGTGTAGTGCCTGCTCACTCCTTTAAGTTTGCGGCTACTCTCCAGGAGATGAATGTTGGTACAAATCCGGTATTAATCCGCATTGATACAAAGTCGGGCCATGGCGCATCAAATCTCTCAAAGGCAATTGAATCAACGGCAGATCAGTATGCGTTTACATTTTACAATATGGGTATTGTACCACCGCTGGCCAAGAAGGACATGTAGTGGCTGAAAGTTTTAAAGCGGAAAGCTTTAAGTCTGGAGTACTTGGGCTTTAAGCTTTTTAGATTTATGCTTTTAGCTTTAAAGCAATTTTCTCCCCCACCAATTCGGTTAGTTCTTCTACGCTGGCTTCTTTAATTTTCTTCACGGATTTAAAGTGGGTCAGTAATTTATCCGCAGTCTTCTTACCAATGCCAGGTATAGATTCAATCTCGGTAACGAACGTTGATTTACTTCTTTTTTGTCGATGGAAAGTAATAGCAAAACGGTGCGCTTCATCGCGGATGCGTTGGATCAAAAGCAGAGCGGGGGATTTTTTACTGATCAATAAAGGAAGCGGATCTTCCGGGTAATAAATCTCTTCCAGTTTTTTGGCAATGCCTACGATCGGGATTTTTCCGTACAGACCAAGTTCCTGCAGGGCTTCGCACGCACTGCTAAGTTGGCCCTTGCCTCCATCAACAATAATTAGCTGTGGATATTCTCCCTGCTCTTCCATGATGCGCTTGTAGCGCCTGCCCACAATCTCTTTCATCGAAGCAAAGTCATCAGGACCAGTTACTGTTTTGATATTGAAGTGGCGATATCCTTTTTTGTCGGCCTTGCCATCCACAAATCGCACCATAGAGGCTACCGGGTTAGTACCCTGAAAATTTGAGTTGTCGAAACACTCGATGATTTTAGGATATTGAAGTAACCGAAGATTTTCCTGCATGATGTGCAGTACTTTATTCTTCTTTGATTTTTGTTCTTCTTTACTTATCTCTTTGTCCCGCTTCTGGTAAAGCGCATTTTTGAGCGACAAGTCGACAAGTTTTTTCTTATCACCAATTTGTGGCACTACGTTTTCAAAATCTTCTGACTTAACCGGTAACGGCAAGTTGGTGTACACTTCCGGATTGTCGCTGAGGTAGGTAGTCCGTAATTCCTGAACAACAAGGCTTAAAATTTCTTCATCCGTTTCGTCAAGCTTCTTCTTTACTTCAAGATTTTTTGAAAAGATGATAGACCCCTCCTTGATCTTCAGATAATTAATAAAGGCTTCCGATTCCGTGCTTGTAATCGTCACCACATCAATATTGGTAAGCTTAGGATTGACAACCAGTGATTTGGTCTGGAATTTTTCGAGCAGCTCAAGTTTGTGTTTGTATAACGCTGCTTTTTCAAATTCCATCGTTTCGGCCGCAGCATTCATTCTGCGTGCAAATTCATTTTCAACTACACTCAAGTCACCTTTTAGAATGTTTCGCGCCTGTCCGATTTCTTCGAGGTAGGAATTTTCCTCTTGTAAGCCCTCGCAAGGTCCTTTACAATTGCCAATGTGAAACTCAAGACAAACTTTAAATTTCTTTTGCTCTATATTTTCTTTTGATAGGAGTAACGAACATGTACGAATTGAGTACAGCTGGCGCACAAGTTCCAATACAGCCTTCATTGAGACTACACTAGTATAAGGGCCAAAGTATTCACCTTGTTTAGGGATGAATTTACGTGTAGAAATAATTCTCGGAAAGCGCTCTTTTAATATGCAGAGATAGGGAAACGTTTTATCGTCTTTAAGCAGGATGTTATACTTAGGTTGGTTTTGCTTTATAAAATTGTTTTCCAACAACAAGGCATCAAACTCAGAATTGGCGATAGTAAATTCAATTCGCTCAATTTCAGAGACTAGCTTTTCTGTCTTGCGATTATACTGCGATTGCTTTGTAAAATAACTGCTGACACGCTTCTTTAGATCCTTTGCTTTTCCAACATAGATCAGGATATCTTCTTTATTATAATAGCGATAAATGCCCGGTGAGGAGGGGATTGAAGCGAGGATTTCTTTTTGATTGTCGGGATGCACGTAGCAAATTACAAATTACGAGTTTAGAATCATGAGTTGGGCTAAGGCCAAATTCGTCATTCGTAAATCTAAATTCACTCTAGTTATCAATATCCCAGGGTTCTTCTTCCTGCATCATGAGGGAATCAGATTCGTGACGGCTGCAATCCAACGTCATATCCAATCCGCTAACGGGGCGTTTAAATTGTCCTTTTACAATACCTGACCCCGGGTCAGCATAGACTTTTAACATATAGTTTGCCCAAATGGGGCGCGCAGTTTTGCCGCCTTGACCAAATAGCCACGAAGGAAAGTGAATGGCCCGTTCATCGCCACCTGTCCAGATGCCTGTTACCAGATCGTGTGTGAGGCCGATGTACCAACCATCCGAGGCATCGTTGGTTGTTCCTGTCTTACCTCCGATTTCATTATCAATGCGTAGCTCGCGTGGTAACCCCAATGAAGTTCCACCTTCTTCCTCCGTACCTCCCCGCAACATGTAAATCATCTTATAGGCAGTTTGTTCGTGGATAGCCTCTTTGGTTTTGGGATTGAAGATCTCGATTACGTTTCCATTTTTATCTTCAATACGGGTGATGAAGATGGGCTCTGTGCTTATTCCTCCATTCACGAACGTGCTGTAAGCGCCAACCATTTCGAACAATGAAACATCGCTTGTTCCCAAACAAAGAGATGGTACTGCGTCTAACTTGCTTTCAATACCAACCCGATGCGCAAACTCAACTACGTTCTCCGCTTTCAACTCTTGCATGATTTGAGCGGTAATCGAGTTCACAGATTGTGCCATCGCTCTACGAATGGTCATACTTTCTCCATGACCTTTCGATCCATCAGCATTTAAAGGATACCAGGGTGGTTGTCCGGGGATATAAAATTGCGGTGCAATATCTTTTTTAATCACACAAGGTGAATAGCCATTTTCCATTGCTAATCCATAAACGAATGCTTTAAAGGTAGAGCCAGGTTGACGCTTACCCTGCTTTACGTGATCGAACTTAAAGTACTTGTGGTTGATGCCACCTACCCAGGCTTTAATATAGCCTGTGTAAGGATCCATTGACATGAAACCAGTTTGAATGAATTTTTTATAGTAGTAGAGTGAGTCGAAACTGCTGAACAAGGTATCCCGTTCACCATCCCATGTAAAAATGGTCATGGGCTTTTTCAGGTTAAGCATGATTTTAAGGGAGTCTGATTTTTCACCATACTTCTCAGCATAGATTTTATAGGCATCAGTTTGCCGAATACGTCTTTGCAGAAAGTCCTTTATCTCTTTACCATCATCATCCACCCACGGATTGCGACCTCTCTTTTTCCATTCTTCATAAAACTGTGCCTGCAAAGGTTTCATGTGTTCAGCGACAGCTTCTTCAGCATACTTTTGTAAACGACTATCAATGGTCGTGTAGATTTTCAAACCGGAATTATATAAATCAATTCCCTTACTGTTGCAGTATTCAAGCAGGTAGTTACTTAATACAGTGCGGAAGTAAGTGGCAAGGCCTTCGTTTTGATTTTGTACACTATACGTTAGCTCGATGGGCAATGCCTTGAGAGAATCGTATTGCTCGCGCGTAGTTATTTTATATCCATTCCGATAAATTTTATAAAAGATTTCATTGCGCTTTCGCAGCGAGTTATCGGGGTTGCGCTTAGGATCAAAGTAGGTAGCGGCTTGTAACATGCCAACCAGTACGGCCGATTCTTGCAGGTTAAGGCTATCCGGTTGCTTGTTGAAATAAGTTTCTGCGGCAACTTTAATTCCAAACGTATTACTGCTGAAGGTTGCCGTATTTAAGTACATGGCAATTATTTCTTCTTTGGTAAAATTCCTTTCAAGATTTATAGAAATGATCCACTCTTTGGTCTTCTGAATTACGCGTCTGGGTATTTTTCCAAAGTTGCCCAACCATCCATCCAGGCTTCGGTCAGGGTTCATGGTGTAAAGATTTTTAGCAAGCTGTTGTGTAATAGTACTGCCACCTCCTTGTGGATTTAGTGTAAGTAGTCCAAAAGCTACCCTAACATAGGCTGGAAAATCCAACCCCGAGTGATTATAGAAACGATGATCCTCTGAAATAACCAACGTATTTACAAGGTCTTCGGAAAGTTGTTCAAAATGTACCTGACTGCGGTTGTAACGAAAGTAGCGACCTAGAGAAACACCGTCTGAAGAAATAACTTCAGAGGAGAGATCATTTTCCGGATTTTCCACTTCCTTAAGGCTGGGCATTTCGCCAAATGCGCCAAACAAGTTTATACTTACCGTGTAGATGTACAATGGAAAGCCCAGCATAAAACAGAGGAAGGCTATCCATACATATTTAATGGCCTTACGAACCCAGGGTTTCTCAATCCTGAGCAGGCTATTGATTTTGCTTTTGATAGTTGCGATCAAAGAAGGTGAGGTACTCATCCAGCGCCTTGGTTCGGTAAAAAATCTGAAAATTATCTTTGGTAATTACAAAGCTATAGAATTTATAATTGGAAAGAGGTTTACCAATTGCAATCTGAGCGAGGAATTTGTCGAAATAACTGAGGGCTGCTTCCCGGGTTGGCAGTTCGGTTACAATGGTGATAGTTTTCTCCTCGTTGAAAATAATATTACTGGTGTTAAGCTTCAAATCTTTCCACTGACTGGCATTATACTTTTCAAGGGTATTAGAAACGGGGTTTGTTATTTTGTCGGCTGTAGTGTAAACAATCACAAAATTGTGCGGCCCCTCCATTGACTTAATAAACTGAATACCTTTGGCTCGCTCTAATTTTTCAAGCAAGGTTTTAGAAGCTGCCAGCAATTGTTCGGCATAGGGCTTCATGGCATCATCAGGATATTTCTTAATGAATTCGCCCAATTCAAACTGATAGCGAGTTACATCTTCTGTTTTTCCGGTAACAAGAATTTTCAACAACTCAAGCTGAGGGGTGAATCCGGTTTCTCCCTGCTGCATGGCTAATTTGATTTTATCCTGGGCCGCACGAAGGTTGTTGGCCTGATAATAGGCATAAGCTTCTTTATAAATCAGTTTCTGCTTCTCGGCAGCCACACTGGTTTCTCTCATGTAATCAGGATTGACCAGTATGCGCGTGAAGGTAGACTGCGGATGATTGGTTTTTAGAAGATTTGCATATTGCTCCGCTTTCGCGGGATCTTTATCGCGTGAAATAAGATATAGTTTATAAAGTACCTCGGGCTCAAACTCAGATCCGGGAAACCGTTGTAAAAGTTTTGCGTATAACTCAGAAGCATTTTCTTTTTCATTTAACTGAAAGTAATATAAGTCACCTAACTTAAAATATCCTTCTTCAATTTTGGCAAGAGCTGTCGCCTTCTGTTCTTCAGTTCTGGGAATTTGAGTAATAAGTTTTGCAACTTCATCGGGGGCTTCAGCGGTTTTTGTTTCAGTAATTGCAGGAGCTGTTTGTCCGGCTTTTTCAGATGCTACTACACCAGGCTCTTCAATTACGGTTGTCTTGTTTGATCTTCGCCAATTGTCGGCCAGGGGTATGGTTCCCCAGATTCGTTGAAACTCTGATTGCCCTAAAGAAACCGCAGAGGGATTTCCAAAATACCAATCGGAAGTTGCGGCCGATTCGGTGTTGAAGAAAGAACTGTTTTGGTTTCCGCCACCGCTTCCCTCAGTACTGCGCTTCTTTTTTTTCTTTGTTGGGGTCTCAGCAACTTTCCGGCTTGCTACCACTGAATCAAGTTTTGTGCGCAACGTCAAAGAATCAAATACGGATAAGGCTAGCAAGGAATCATTCCAGGTAATGGCTTCTGTATATTTTGCAAATTCACCTAAAATCTCCTGCCGCCTTTTTATGTCATCATAGTTTTCAAAATCTTTTGGTAAGGCACCGATAGCGCTATCATAATATAATTTGGCAAGACTATATTTTTTCAGAGAGTCAAATTCCAATTGCCCTATCCGCAGATAAGCACTTCCCTGAATTCGTTTATTTGTACCGGCATGAGCAGCCTGCGAGTAACTTTCGATAGCTTCAGGTAGGTTGCCTTGCTTACGGTCAAATTCCCCCAGCTCATAAAAAATTTTATCCCGGAACTCCTGGTTTTTTGCATCGGTCAGCATCTTTTCAAATTGAGCCCGCAATTGACGGATATCTTTTTTATCATCAAGTCGAGCTACCTGCGCCATGTTTAACCGCGCATAAAAATCTATTTCGTAATCCGGATTTGAGCCAACACATTTGCGATAGTAATTATAGGCTTCCGCATCAAAACCGAGTTTCTGATATACTTGTCCGATGAGGAAATAGATTCTGCCTTTCCTATCCTTACGTTCAAGTAATGAATCTGCTTTGGCAAGATTGCGTACCATGTAGTCGTAGTCGTTACGCACCTGGTAGTAATACGCTTTTTCGAGATAAAGATCTTTCTGATTTTCCTTGTTCAGTTTTTCCTTTTCCAGAAAGCGAAAAGTTTCTTCAGCACGATCGTAATCATTTTGTTCAGTGAAGGTTCGGAGCAATTGCACCAGCGCCCGATGGCGGGTATCAATATCCGGGCTTTTAGTATTTACATACTTGAATGTCTGGATCGCATTTTGAAAATCGCTTCCATATAACCGCGCTTTACCAACAAGCACATAATTATCATCAACCCATTTACTGTTTGGATGGCGCTGAATTGATAGGGAAGCCATTTTGATAATCTCTTCAGTATCTTTAGAATAGGTTTTAGCTAATACCGTGTCCAGTTTGGGAAAGAGCCGCAGGATTTGGTTCGGGTCGTCATCCAGGCTTTTCAAGATAATTTTCTCTACCTCATCTGTCTTTTCACGGGCATAATAGTATCCGTTATAGTGAGCCGTGAGGTTGTGAAATACATTGCTCGTAAAATTATTTTGCTCTACCGAGCAACTACTGAGAGCCCCCAGCAGTAAAAACAGAAGGTGTCTTACAAAAGAAAAGCGTATCCTCAAGGTAAAGCCTGTTTTACAATTACAAACGTAAAAAACAGATATTCAATATTATAATCAGTCAGAATATCTAATTTTGCTAAAATTATCAATTTGAAACCCAAAAAAACCATATCAGAGCGGTTGACCACCAAATATCAGTTGGTGATACGCAATGAAGAGAACCTGGCCGAGAAGTCGACCATTGGATTTACCTATGCCAAGGTGATGGTGATTTCCGCTTCTTTGTTCTTGTTGCTTTTTGCTTTCAGCCTTTTTTTATCAAAGACTTTATTGGCAAAATGGTTTGATCCCAAGCATGCCCAGATGGAAGCAAACAAAAAACTCTATGAGCTTGCCTTAAAGGTTGATTCGTTAGCTGTAGAAGTAAATCGTAAAGACCTATTCATTCTAAACTTTCAGCGGATTTTAAGTGGGGATACCGCAAGTGGATTTACCGATCCGGCCGATGCCCTCGGTGGCGAAAATCAGCCGGTGAAAGCAGTTGGTAATATGAAACTGGCGCCTTCTGATTCGCAATTCAGAAAAGATTTTGAGAAGAGTGAGTTCTCATTAGTTACACTCACCAGCGGTAAGTATCGGGAACTTGAAGAAATGTACTTCTTTACTCCCATTACAGGGTTTGTGTCCGATCATTATGATATAAAGAAAGGTCACTACGGAGTGGATATTGTAGCCAAGACAAATGAGCCGGTAAAATGCGTTGCCGATGGCACTGTGGTGATGGCCTCCTGGACTCAGGACGCAGGATATGTGATAGCTGTGCAACACCGCGGCAACCTTGTGTCGGTGTACAAGCACAATGCCGGATTATTAAAAAAAGTTGGTAGCTTTGTGAATGCCGGTGATATTATCTCTATAGTTGGCAACAGTGGAGAGATGACCGATGGACCCCATTTGCATTTTGAAATGTGGTATAACGGTAACTCACTCAATCCGGAAGATTTTGTAACGCTTTAACCCACAAGCCATGTTAACATCAAAAGAACAGAAAAGAGTCGCAGACGAGATCAGCAATTCCAGTAACGTCATTGGAAAAGGCACTGTGCTGGAAGGAAACATTGAAACCTTTGGTAATATTCGCATAGAAGGCAAAGTTATAGGCAGTGTTAAGTCCAAATCAAAAATAGCGTTGGGGCATTCAAGCCACATTGAAGGGAACATCATAGCACAAAATGCAGATATCGAAGGTGAAGTAAAGGGGAAGCTGGAGATTTCTGAATTGTTGGTGCTGAAAGCTACAGCCAAAATTCATGGTGATATTCTAACCGGAAAGTTGGTGGTAGAACCGGGTGCTATTTTCAATGGAAGTTGTAAAATGGGTGCTATTATGAAAGACATTAAGATAGGAGAAACGAATGGTATGCACGCCCTTCGCCCGGAAGAAGTCAGAGCAAACTAATTTTAAAATCAACAAGGAAAGCCACAGATCTGCCAGGCAGTTTTGTGGCTTTCTTTTTTTACTCAATAGATGTCCAAAGAGAAAGACAATTCGAATTCCTTTTTAAAATACAGCAGCCTTGGCATACAGATGCTTGTAACCCTTGGTGTAGGGGCATGGTTGGGTATGAAGTTGGATACCTATTTTGAACTTAAATTCCCCGTCTTTCTAATCACTTTTGTATTTGTGCTTTTTGGAGGCATCATGTATCAACTTTATCGCACTTTAAATAAAGACTAAGCCTTGTTTCGGTTTACATTAAGTCTTTTCCTGATGGCCACCTTGGTTGTTTTTATTACCTGGCTGGGTTCAGATCAAATGTGGTGGTCTTTGCCCCTTTTCTGGAAAGAGATCATAGTATTCATGCTTTTTGCAACCCTGATTATTGGCTACAAGTTGGTCCGGATGCGGAAGGAGCAGGCAGCAGCCTTCGTACAGTTCTATCTCCTTTCAATTACCTTAAAAATGGCTGCGGGGTTAGCCTTTATTGTTTTTATCATTTTGAAAGCTCCTGATGAAGCAACGGGTAGTGCTTCACTATTCATCCTTTGCTACCTTCTATTTACTCTAGCGGAGGTTGTCTTTTTAATTAGAAAAGACCCATCCTAGGGGTGCGCTTTAAAAAGCACCCTTATTGCCCAAAATTCGCACAAAACATTTTTTTCAGATTGGATAATTGATACTTTTGCAGTCCATTTAAAAGCCTTTGTTCCGACCGCGATGAATAAGCCGTTTTTTGCATCAAAATCAACGTTTTTGGCCCTCATTTTAATCGTTTTAACAGGCGTTTTTTCTCCGGTTTTTGCTTCCGATCAGGAAGGTCATGGCGAGGCTGAACCCTTCAATGCCAGCGAGGTTATTTTACACCACGTTTTGGATGATCACCAGTGGCACATTGCTGATTGGTTAGTAATCCCTCTTCCGGTTATTGTTTATACTGAGGAAAGAGGGCTTGACGTATTCTCCTCAAGTCACTTCTATGAGCATCACCAGAAAGTCGAATATAATGGCTACCAGCTTGACGAGCATGATCACATTTATTTAGTTGAATCTGGTAAGGCAGTGTTTGATCTTTCAATAACCAAAAACGTGGCCATGCTTTTCCTTACAGCCGGGCTTATGTTCTTTGTTTTTCTTTCAGTAGCCAAAGGGTTTAAAAACAATCATGGAAAGGCACCAAACGGACTGCAGTCATTTTTTGAACCGATTATACTTTTTGTTCGCGATGAAATTGTAAAGCCAAATATGGGGCATCATTACGAGAAGTTTATGCCTTATATGCTTACCCTTTTCTTCTTTATCCTGTTTGGTAACTTATTGGGTCTGCTTCCGGGTGCGGGTAACCTTACCGGAAATATTGCAGTGACCATGACCCTTGCCGTATTTACTTTTTTAATTACCAACCTAAGTGGTAACAAAGGATATTGGGGTCATATTTTCTGGACACCCGGTGTGCCACTTCCCTTGCGGATTGTAATCCTTCCGGTTGAGATCATTGGAATCTTTACAAAGCCATTTTCATTGATGATCCGTTTGTTTGTGGCAATCACAGCCGGACACATTGTATTGCTCAGTTTGATAAGTCTGGCATTTATATTCGGAAGTATTTGGGTGGGTTTGGGGTCGTCATTAATTGTCTTGTTTATCAATTTGATTGAATTGTTAGTGGCCGGTATTCAGGCGTACGTTTTCACGATGTTTACATCGATGTACATTGGTATGGCGATACAGGATCATGGACATGATCATTAAAAGGAATTAAAGAAATCCGCTTCAAGGTTTTGGAGCGGTGTTGTTTAACTTAAATAAATAAAACTATGTTGTTCGCTTTATTATTGGACATTAGCTATGCGATCATGGGCGCTGGTATCGGTGCTGGTCTGGCTGCAATTGGCGCTGGAATTGGTATCGGCCGCATCGGTGGTTCTGCTATGGAAGGAATGGCTCGTCAGCCTGAAGCTTCCGGCAAAATCCAGAATGCAATGTTGGTGATTGCCGCTCTTATCGAGGTGGCAGCTCTCTTTGCGCTCGTTATTTGCTTATTGATCTCATTCAAAAGCTAAAAGACAAAAAGACTTGCTTCAGTAATGGACTGGAGCAGTCTTTTTATTTTCAAATTTTAAGTAGCCACACAGTTTAGTAAAACAAAAACTATGGATCTTCTAACCCCCGGCCCCGGTCTTATCATATGGCAAGCATTCGTGTTCTTGCTGTTGTTTTTTCTTTTATCCAAACTGGCCTGGAAACCAATTCTCAGTTCACTGAAAGAAAGAGAACAGTCTATCCAGCACGCTTTGGATTCGGCCGAGAATGCCAAAAAAGAAATGGCCAGCCTTAAGGCTGATAACGAAAAACTTTTAAAGCAGGCGCGCGAAGAGCGCGATAAGATATTGCGCGATGCCCGCGATGCCGCAAATCGCCTTCACGATCAGGCACAGGCAGATGCTAAGAAAAATGCAGACCGATTGATTGAAGATGCTAAGTCCATCATTCAAACTGAAAAGAATGCTGCCTTGCGCGATGTGAAAGAACAGGTGGCTATTTTCTCAATTGAAATTGCGGAGAAACTTATTAAGAAGAATCTTTCGGACGATAAATCACAGAAAGAATTAGCTAACACATTCATCAAAGATTTAAAGCTTAATTAATCCATGGCAGATGTAAGGGTAGCTTCCAGATATGTCAAGTCACTGCTCGGATTAGCTGTTGAAAGAGGTGTGCTTGATCAGGTGCATCAGGATATGCAGATGTTGGATAGAATTTTTGGGACTAATCGCGACCTGGTGAATATGCTCCGCAGCCCAATCATTCGTCATGAGAAAAAAAGAAGTGTCCTGGAAAAAATCTTTAAAGGCAATGTAAATAGTCTCTCTTTTGATATCATCGATATCCTTACCCGTAAAAATCGTGAAAGCTTGTTACCAGCGATTGCTAAAGAATTTCATGTAGCGTATAACGAAAACAAAGGCATAGGAAAAGCCACAGTAACAACCACTGTGCCGATGGATGCTGCCCTAAGAGCTGAAATCGAAACCATTGTTAGGCAGTTGAGTCAAAAGAACAAAATTGAATTGGAGGAAAAGGTTGATCAGAATTTGATCGGAGGATTCTTGCTCAACGTGGATGATCGTCAGATAGATGCTTCCATCAAGAGTAAATTGAAAACGTTGAAATTGAAGTTTTCACACAACCCGTACTTAAAGGAGTTTTAAAAATTGAAAAATATACCATCTCATAACAACTAGTTTATGGCAGAGATCAGACCTGAAGAAGTATCAGCAATATTAAGAGAGCAATTATCGCAGTCGCGCACAGATGCACAACTGGAAGAAGTTGGTACTGTGTTGACCATCGGTGACGGTGTGGCTCGTATTTACGGACTCACCAAAGCACAGGCTGGTGAGCTTATTGAATTTGAAAATGGGTTAAAGGCACTCGTTCTTAACCTTGAAGAAGATAACGTAGGTGCTGTGTTGCTGGGCGATGGCAAAGGAATTAAAGAAGGCGCAACAGTAAAGCGTACCGGACAAATTGCCTCCGTGCAAGTGGGTGAAGGTTTGTTGGGTCGCGTAGTTGATACACTGGCTCAGCCGATTGACGGAAAGGGCCCTGTAGAAGGACAACTCTATGAAATGCCCCTGGAGCGTAAGGCCCCGGGAGTAATTTTTCGTCAGCCGGTGAATGAACCACTTCAAACGGGTATCAAAGCTATTGATGCAATGATTCCGATCGGTCGTGGTCAGCGTGAATTAATTATTGGAGATCGTCAGACGGGTAAAACAGCGGTAGCTATTGATGCTATCATCAACCAAAAAGAGTTTTACGAAAAAGGTCAGCCTGTATTTTGTATTTATGTAGCTATTGGTCAGAAGGCTTCTACTGTAGCTAGCGTTGCGGCTACACTTGAGAAGGCGGGTGCCATGAAATACTCGGTAATAGTTTCGGCTTCTGCCTCTGATCCTGCCCCTATGCAATTCTTCGCCCCGTTTACCGGAGCTGCGATTGGTGAGTTCTTCAGAGACACCGGTCGCCCTGCATTGGTTATTTATGATGATTTGTCGAAACAGGCTGTTGCATATCGTGAAGTTTCCTTGTTATTGAGAAGACCTCCGGGCCGCGAAGCGTACCCTGGTGATGTATTCTATTTGCACTCACGGTTATTGGAACGTGCAGCGAAAATCATCAATAACGATGAGATAGCCAGAAACATGAATGACCTTCCTCCTTCATTGAAAGGAATCGTAAAGGGCGGTGGATCGCTTACAGCGTTGCCGATTATTGAAACTCAGGCCAATGACGTTTCTGCTTATATTCCGACTAACGTTATATCAATTACCGATGGCCAGATCTTCCTTGAAACAAACTTATTTAACTCGGGTATTCGCCCTGCTATTAACGTAGGTATTTCGGTATCGCGCGTAGGGGGTAATGCTCAGATTAAGTCAATGAAAAAAGTGGCTGGTACCTTGAAGTTGGATCAGGCTCAATTCCGCGAATTGGAAGCCTTCTCAAAATTCGGTTCAGACCTTGATGCCGCAACTAAATTGACGATTGAGCGCGGTCGTAGAAATACGGAAGTATTGAAACAACCCCAGTATGCTCCTGTGCCGGTTGAAGATCAGGTAGCTATGATTTTAGCTTCTACAAAAGGATACATTGACCGGGTGCCTGTAAATAAAGTGAAGGATTTCGAAAAGGAATTTATAGGTCTTATGCGAGCTCAGAACAAGCAGGTGATGGATAATTTCCGTGCTGGCAAGTTCGAAGATGCTGATGTAGATGTGGTGAAAAAGTTTGCTACAGAATTAGCATCGAAATATTAAGTTGAAAATTAGCTGATTTGAAAATCACTGATGTTCAAATTTTCAAATTCTCAGGTTGACTAATTGAAAGTATGGCAAGTTTAAAAGAAGTTAAGAGTCGTATTACATCCGTAATCTCAACACAGCAGATTACCAAAGCCATGAAAATGGTGGCGGCAGCTAAGTTGAGAAAGTCTCAGGATCGCATAACCCAAATGCGTCCGTACGCTCAAAAACTTACGCATCTTTTTCAGAACCTTTCGGCAGCTGGTCAGGATGAGCAAGCCTGGTATAACAGTAAGCGTGCTGAAGAGAAAATCCTTCTCGTGGTTATTAGTTCTGATCGCGGGCTCTGCGGTTCTTTCAATAGCACAATCATTAAGGCAGTAAGCCGACAGATCGCAGACAATTATTCAACTCAGGCTACTAAAGGAAATGTTACTATTCTTCCTTTAGGGAAGAAGGCGTTTGAATTTTTCAGCAAGAGGAATTACAAGGTCGTGGCCGATTACTGGAATGTTTTTCACGGCTTGTCATATGAAAATGTATCAGTCATTGGAGAATATTTGATGAATACATTTCAGGCTGGCGAGTATGACAGAATTGAAATCATATACAACGAATTCAAAAATGTGGCAACCCAGATTCTTCGGGTAGAACAGTTCCTTCCGGTGCTTCAGCCTAAGAAAGAGCAAAAGGCGGTTGAAACCGATTACATTTATTTACCGAATCAGGAAGAGATTGTAATTGGCATGGTACCGAAGGCGTTGAAAATTCAACTCTTCAAATCGATACTGGACTCCAATGCTGCAGAAAATGGAGCCCGGATGACAGCGATGGACAAGGCTACTGAAAATGCAGGTGAATTATTGAAGGAGTTGAAGTTGACCTACAACCGCACCCGTCAGGCGGCTATTACAAAAGAAATTCTGGAGATTGTGGCCGGAGCTGAAGCGCTCAAGGCATCCTGATAAAATTTTGAAATAATGTAAAACTCCCTGGCAACCCAGGGAGTTTTTGTTTTATGGATATGCTGCTCCGATTATATAGAACGTTTAATCTATTGAGCTTTGATGTGGCTATTGGATCTATGATCTCGGCCCTTTATTTTTCAAAGCTATTGATCATAGAGCCGAGCGCATATTCAATAATTACTCTCGGCCTTACCGTTTGGATAATCTATACAGCTGACCGTTTACTGGATGTCAGAAATTCAAAAGGCCCCGTAACTACCGAACGGCATAAATTTCACCAACGTTATCAAAATCAATTGTGGTATTCTATTGTCCTTGTAGTATTGGCAATAACAGCCTTACTTTTGTGGCTTCCCCAAGCAGTGTTAAAGGGTGGTATTTTACTGGCAGTAATGACTGGCCTATATTTGTTCTTGCATAAGAAGCTGCTGGTAAAAGAATTTGTTATTGCCATACTCTATACGATGGGCATCTTATTGCCTTCGTGGAGTTTACACAACAGTTCTTTTTCATTAGGGAGTTATCTTTTGATTGCTCAGTTTTTTATTGTGGCATTAATAAATCTATTACTCTTTTCATGGTTTGACTATGAGTCTGATAAAAGCAGGGGTTCGGCTTCGTTTGTAACAGCTTACGGAAAGAAGTTGACTAGCCGGGTAATATGGGCCTTGAACATTTGCAGTATAGGCATTAGCGGATGGATGCTTTTTCATTTCCACACTTCATCCACGCTTGTCTTTCTGTTCATGACATTTATCCTTGCGATCATTTCATTATTCCCTGCTTACTTCTCAGTCAACTGCAGGTATCGTTTTTTAGGAGACGCTGTATTTTTTCTTCCTGCCGTGGGAATATTCATATGAGTAAGAGCCTGGCCACGGGATTTAATAGACTGGCACCTATATACGATGCCTTAGCCAGAGTAGCTATTGGTAAAGGGATTAGAACATCACAACTTCATTTTTTGAACCATCTTAGGGAAAGACGCAAGTTGCTTATACTGGGCGGAGGCACTGGATGGATACTTCCTTATATCATTAAATCAAATCCAACCATACAGATTGATTATGTAGATATTTCTCACAGGATGATTGAGCAGGCAAGAAGTAATGTGAGTGCAGATTTTCAGGTACGATTTATAGTGGGTACCGAAGAGAATATTCCCGATAAGAACTATGACTGCGTAATCACCAATTTTTATCTTGATCTTTTTGATGATGTAAATCTTGGCCATGCAGTATTTTGTATTAAAAATTCCATTTTGCCAAATGCCATTTGGGTAGCCACTGATTTTATAGACGAAATACCGTGGCATAGAAGAGTGCTTGCGATCATGTTTTGGTTCTTTCGAGTAACAACAGGCTTGCGCACCAAAAAACTACCCTTGTGGGAGAAGGAATTGCGCAAGGCTGGAGGAACCCAACTTGAAATAGCAAAATACAGTAGGGGTTTTATCAAATCGGTTGTGTTCAGGTTTCCTATATAGGCGGGTAAAAATCAGAATCAGCTTTATATAGAATTAGCCTGCGCTACCTATATTGCTTACCTACACAGAGACATATGATAAAGTTGCTTATTACCAGTTTGTTATTTGGTTGGGTCTTATCTTGTGATACTTCAAAATCCAGTTCGGATGTGGGCCCACCCGTTATGCCTGATCGCACTTTGAATGCTGCGTTTCTGGTGGTCGATGGTGTCTATAATTCAGAACTAATAGCGCCTATGGATGTACTGCAGCACACAATCTTTCATACAAAGAATGGAATAAAAGTCTTTACCGTTGCACCCCAAAGAGATACCATTATTTCGTTTGAGGGGCTCCGTTTAATACCCGATTTTTCTTTTGTTTCTGACTCACTTCCAATCATTGATATTCTGATAGTACCCAGCGCAGAACATAGCATGACTTCCGATCTGGAAAATAAGGAACTTATCGATTTTGTGAAGACTACGGGCAGAAAGGCGCTATACGTTATGTCCCTTTGCGATGGCGCGTTTGTATTAGCCAAGGCAGGTTTGTTAGACACCTCTCATTGCACAACATTTCCGGGAGATATTCAAAAATTCAAGGACGCATTTCCTCAGCTTACGGTGCATGAAGATGTTAGTTTCATTCATGACGGACGAATGATTACTTCAGCAGGAGGCGCAAAGTCGTATGATCCTGCCTTGTATTTGG
>DAOOCD010000063.1:0-17202 GCA_035408225.1 Cyclobacteriaceae bacterium
ATTGACCCGGGTTTATATAGTAGTTCGAGTGGTCCAATATTCTTGAAAGGGAAAGTAAGTAAGTGGGAAGTGATATCTGAGTTTGCAGGTAAAGACCTAGTAGGCATTCGCTACGAACAACTTATGCCATTCCTGCAACCCTTCTATGATGCGGACAAAGCATTTCAGGTGGTAGCCGGAGATTTTGTTACTACTGAAGATGGTACCGGGGTTGTACACGTTTCGCCCACCTTTGGTGCGGATGACTTTAGGGTGGCCAAACAAAATGGAATTCCTGCCTTAACCATAAAAGATGAATTGGACAACGAAGTTCCTACGGTCGATCGGAAAGGTAAATTCATTTCTGTTATTGGAAAACATCTGGCCGAAGGTGTTAAGAGTTTTGGAATCAAAACTCATAAGCCGCTAGGTGCCGATGATTTCTATGTTAAGAACTATACAAATGAAGATGAGACTAATCCGGATTATAAAAACACGGATGTAATCATCTCCATCATTTTAAAGGAAGAGAACAAAGCATTTAAAGTAGAGAAGTACGAACACACCTACCCACATTGCTGGCGCACCGATAAGCCGGTATTGTACTATCCACTCGATAGCTGGTTTATAAAAACAACCGCATTGAAGGATCGGATGGTGGAGTTGAACAAAACCATTAACTGGAAACCGGAATCAACGGGTACAGGTCGATTTGGTAATTGGTTGGAAAATCTTGTTGATTGGAACTTGTCACGTTCACGCTATTGGGGCACCCCGCTTCCCATCTGGAGATCAAAGGATGGGAAGGAAGAAATTTGCATCGGTTCACTGGACCAACTAAGGGCTGAAATCAAAAAAGCGAATGCAGCCGGAATTAAGAATCCAGCATCCAGTATTGAGTTAAATGACTTGCATCGTCCTTACGTAGATGAAATTATTTTAACGAGTGCAAGCGGCCAGCCGATGTATCGCGAAGCGGATTTGATTGACGTTTGGTTTGATTCTGGTGCGATGCCGTATGCGCAGTGGCATTATCCCTTTGAGAACAAGGAAATTTTTGAAAAGAATTATCCGGCTGATTTCATTGCCGAAGGCGTAGATCAAACCCGGGGCTGGTTCTTTACGCTGCATGCCATTTCGGTTATGCTCAGCGAAAGCAGTGATGAGATTAAAGCAGTCAACAAGAAAGTTGGAAATGGGGGAGTTTCATTTAAGAATGTAATCTCCAATGGTCTTGTTCTTGATAAAAGCGGCAACAAGATGTCGAAGAGCAAGGGTAACGTAGTGAACCCGTTCGAGACACTTGCTAAGTACGGACCCGATGTAGTGCGATGGTACATGATGGAAAATGCACCTCCCTGGGATAACCTCAAGTTTGATTTTGATGGCATAGTTGAAACTCAGAGAAGATTTTTTGGAACACTGATCAATACCTATTCATTCTTTGTATTATATGCCAACATCGATGGCTTTGTTAAGGATGAAATGAATAATGTTCCATTTGAAAAGTTAGCACCTCTTGACAAATGGATCATTACCAAAGAACAATCGTTGATTGAGGAAGTTACGGCTGCTTATAACGATTATGAGCCTACGAAAGCTGCCCGCGCTATTCAGGAGTTTGTGAATGATCATCTTTCTAACTGGTATGTACGCCTAAACAGGAAACGCTTCTGGCAACCATCCTACGCTAAAGCTTCGGATGGCAAGCCTACCAACGTTGAAGCTCTGGTGGGCAAGCCCGAAGTTCTTCTTTCGGAAGATAAACGCGCGGCCTATGAAACATTATATGAATGTTTGATGGTAACCGCGCAATTGATGGCGCCTATAGCTCCGTTCTTTAGTGAATGGTTATATAAAGGACTTACTGACAATATTCGGGGTCGTGCGAAGCAGTTCAATACCCCGCTTCAGTTCGAGTCGATTCATCATACTCTGATGATCAAACCCGAGGTAAAAAGGAAGGATGTTGAGTTGGAGAAGTCGATGGATTATGCACAGCGCATTTGCTCACTCGTACACTCGATCCGCAAGAACAGTAAAATCAAAGTTCGCACCCCGCTTCAGAAAGTGCTGTTACCAGTGTTGGATGAAAAATTCGCTCAACGGGTAAAAAGCGTTGAGGCGATCATTAAGGCAGAGGTTAACGTCAAAAAAATTCAGTACATAGACGATGCCTCGGGCCTATTGGTGAAGAAAGTGAAACCCAATTTTGCCAAGTTGGGGAAACAGTATGGTCCGAAGATGAAGGATGTTTCGGCTGTTATCAATTCGTTTGTGCAGGAAGATATTCAAACTATTGAAAAGAAGGGAACGTTGAGTAAGGGCGGTTTTGATCTTGTACTGGAGGATGTATTGATCTCATCGGAAGATATACCCGGCTGGTCTGTAGCTTCTGAAAATGGTTTGACGGTTGCGCTTGATATCACACTTACTGACGAGTTGAAGCGCGAAGGAATTGCCCGCGATTTTGTAAACAGGGTTCAAAACCTGCGTAAGGACATGGGGCTCGAAGTGTTAGATAAAATTTCAATAGAAGTAGAGAAAAATGGAGAAGTCTCTTCTGCATTACTCGAGCATAAGGACTACATCCGCACGGAAACACAAGCTTTATCCCTGGAATTGAAAGAGTCAGTTCCCGGTTTCACGGAAGTTGACATGGATGAATTTGTATTGAAGGTGAAGATAATGGTGAATTAACCCGTTTCAGATTACTGAGACCGAAGATGGAAAAGATGAATTACAGTAAGTATTTTTTGATTGCACTGATCATAATTCTGATTGATCAGTCAAGTAAATTATTAGTGTATAACTATATGTATATACACCAAGAGGTAAATGTTGTAGGTAATTGGTTCAAATTGCATTACCTGCTTAATCCAGGAATGGCGTTTGGGATTCGATGGAATAGTGAGTTTGGAAAACTGGCACTTACTGTATTTCGGATCTTTGCCATGATTGGTATAGGTTATTACCTGGTAAAGATGGTACAAAAGCAAGCTCACAATGGATTTTTGATTTGTCTCGCGCTTATTTTGGGTGGGGCCATCGGCAATGTAATTGACAGTACATTTTATGGCGTGTTCTTAAATAATGCCCCGGTAGAAGCACCGACCAAATGGTTTCATGGCCAGGTAATCGATATGCTGTATTTTCCACTGTTTCACTTTTACTGGCCCGAGTGGGTGCCATTTAAGGGAGGCGAGTACTTTGAATTCTTCAGCCCTGTATTCAACATTGCAGATTCATCTATCTTTATTGGGGTAGTGACTATCCTCTTTTCTCAGAAGAAATTTTTTAAGGAAGAACTAGAACAGGTTTCAGAAACGGTTGTGATTGAGGAAACCATTGCAATTAAAATTACTCCAGAGAATGAAGGAACTGTTTCTCCTCCTGATCAATCTATTACCCCTGCTGACAGCGAGAATTCTGTGAAAGCATCCGGAGAGTAATCTTTTCCGACTTCAAAAAAGGTAATTATGCCATTGGGTTGCTAATCTCAACAGATACTGCGATCTTTTGTCATTCATGAAGAAAGCATCCGCCAAGCGAATCCCAAAAGAGATCCTTGATCTAGTACGCGAGCAACTTGCCCGCACCGGGTATCACGAATCGGTTGGCACAGGTCGTTGGAGTTTTATTCATGGTCTGCAAAGAGCGGTTAAAGATTTTGTTAAGAATACGCCTTCACTAGACCCGCAACTTTCGCTTAGTTATCCGCAGGGGCCATCCGAAGATTTGTTGCGCAGAGCATTTAACTTGAAAAGTCCCCCGGGGGCTACTCAATCGCTGCGCAACTTGCTTAGCTTGTTTGCCACTCAAAATCAATTTGATTGGAATACATTAATCAACAATCGCTTTGCTGATAAGTATAGAAATTTATTGGATGTTGACTCTGAGGATGCAGAACCGGATCCCGCCAAGGCAATTGATCCCAATAACATGGAGTCGTTTGCTGCCAAAATTGCCAATGTTCTGTTTGAAAAACTTTCGAAGAAGGAGATTGATCTGATTAAAGAGCAGATGGCTGATGAAAAATCACTAGGGGCAACAGAAGAAACCATTGCCGGCCTGTATGTGCCATCGTTGAACGATCCGTCTAAACCTGAATTTCCACCGCGACCTTTTTACGAACCCAAGTTTCCAGCGTCCAATACTTTTCAGATTGATGTGCCTGGCTTTACCAATGTGTGGTTAAAGGACGAAAGCACAAATCCAACCGGTACGCACAAAGCCCGAATGGCCTGGGAGGTTTTGATTAAAGCCAAGCGATATAATATTAAGGAGGTCTCCATTATTTCTTCAGGTAGCGCAGCTGCGGCTATTCAACATTTTTTCAATTTGTACAAAGTCAATACAAAATTGAAAGTGTTGATGGATCATCGAATCAACAAAGAGATTAAGGAGTCGTTGCGTAACATGGGCTGCGAAGTGTTTGAAACGGATTTGAGCGCGCAGTCTTTCACCGGAAAAGAGATTAAAGAACTAACAAACAATAAAGAGGGTATTGACATTACCTATCGTGAAATTCTGGACCGGTTTAACGATAATTATTACGACTGGCTGTCATACGAGGTACTGAACGAAAATCCAAGCTATTGTTTTGTTCCGTTTGGTACTGGCGATTTGTTCGTAAACATTCTGATCATTGTTGAGCGCGAGTTTAATAACCGCATTTACAGGCATGACCCACGCTTTCTTGGCGACATTCAAAAAATCAGTCAGTGTAATTTTATGGGCGCTACTACACGCGATGCCAACTCGCGTATGGATAAGTTGTTTTCCTATTACCTCCCTTCGCTGGATGACTACCAGTTTTATATCAACTCCCTGATTCAGAATAACCGCATTGGTCATCTTTCGGGTATTTTGGACGTGGATGAGAATTTTATTGAAGAGGCGCTGGAGATTGCACGGAAGCATAACGTTAGGTGCGAGCCATCGGGAGTGGCTGGCCTCGCTTTATTGTTGCAAATGAAGGATGAACTGCCGCGGGACGAGAAAATGCTCATTATTAATACAGGCTCCACGATTTATCCCGGCAAGGGTAATTAGGCCAATTGTTGCTTTGGCAGAAGTTCCGGACTTCCTTTCTGGAAATTCAATCCTATGCGGTCCCGAATTGTTATTCAGATTATTGGAATTCTGATCGCCTTAATCATTGTTCTCTTGTTTTATCAAGGGTAACGAAGTTGATTCCCCATTGTCTTTTTCTAATTTTACCGTCACATTAAATACGCATGGCCGAAAATCTCATTATTTCTCAATCCGAAGACAAAGCTTCAAAGTATAAAACACTGATACCTCAAATTGAGGCCTTGACCAAAGGGGAACCTGATTTGGTTGCCAACCTTTCCAATATCGCTGCTGCTCTAAAGCAGACTATGAATTTTTTCTGGGTGGGATTTTACATCGTGAAGAGCAATGACATGCCTGGCAGCCAGGAATTAGTCTTGGGTCCTTTTCAGGGACCAATTGCCTGCACCCGCATAGCCTTTGGCAAGGGAGTATGTGGTGCTTGTTGGAAAGAAAAGAAAACGATCATCGTTCCGAACGTAGATGAATTCCCCGGACACATAGCCTGCAGCTCGGATTCTAAATCTGAAATTGTATTGCCGGCAATTAAGAATAATGAAGTTGCATTGGTGCTTGATGTTGACAGTGACTCATTGAATGATTTTGATAAAACAGATGAATTGTATTTGACTCAAGTCATGGGAATCATTGAAAAAATGATTTGATCAGTTCAATCTCTGCTATGCCTACCTCAGAATTCTATCAACAACGTGCGCAAAGATTTCGGCATGAACGTGAACAGATTGAAAAAGTAATCAGACGGTATGCGTGGACGCGGGTAGCACTCGTATTGCTGATGGGAGTATTTATTTACCTGGGCTTTTCTGATTCCTTATTTTTTTGGTTGATCCCCGTTCCATTAGCCATTTTTATCTTTCTGGTTAACCGACAAACACTGCAGGAAGATAATAAGCAGTTAGCGAGCTATCTGGAATTACTTAATAAGCGAGAGGCCAAAGCAATTCTTTTTGAACCTACTGATTTTTCGGATGGTGGTCGTTTTTCAGATCCACATCATCCTTATAGTCACGATCTTGATTTATTTGGAGCCGGTTCGGTCTTTCAATATCTAAATCGATGTGGTACCCAATTAGGGGAAGAGCGATTGGCTCACGATTTAAAAAACTTACCGTTTTCGGAACAAGAGTTACTATTACGACAGGAAGCAGTTAAGGAACTTGGAGATAGGGTAGAATTCAGGCAACGAGTTTGGGCACTGGGTCGACAGATTAATGATTTTTCATTTGATCGATCTACTTTACTAAGTTGGCTCAGCGAGAAGCCCTTTATATATGGAAATACACTTTATTCGGTTTTAAGGTGGGGACTTCCAGCCATCACATTAATTGTAGTGGGCTTTACGATTTACGATTGGAGTTATTTTCCGCTCCTATTCATAATGATGATCGTTCAAATTACGATTACCGGTTTTCGTGCAAAACGGATCGGGGAATTTCAGCGCGTTCTTAGTTCAGCAAGAAAAGTGTTGAGTAATTACGCCCGTATTTTTGAAGAGTTGGCGAATCATAAAGTAGAATCAGTGCTGATGAAGAAACACCACACCTTTGCTGTGAGTGCTTTTGAAAAGGTAAAGGAATTTTCCGCTTTGGTGAATGCCCTTGAAGCCCGCATGAATCCCATTGCCATGCAGTTCGGCAACGGATTATTTCTTTATGATTTTCATGCTGTTGCAAGACTAGAAAAATGGCGCGAGAAAAATGCAGATGAGTTGCCTCAATGGTTGGAGTCATTAGGAGAGTGGGACGGTTTACTTTCATTGACCACGCTACATTACAATTTTCCAAAGTATGCATTTGCCGAAGTAAATTCACAGCCAGTGTTAGAAGGCAAGGATGTAGGTCACTTGCTTATACCCAATTCCATTCGGATTGTTAATAATTTTGATCTCGGAAAACCAGCAAACATCTGGTTGATTACCGGAGCTAATATGGCAGGCAAAAGCACATTTCTCCGATCATTAGGAGTAAATTTTGTCCTGGGCAGTATTGGCTCGCCAGTGTGCGCCAGTTACTGGAGCATGCCACTGATTGCGTTGCGATCGGGCATGCGAACGACTGATTCGCTTCAGGATCATCAGTCGTATTTTTTTGCTGAGTTGCATCGTCTTCAATCCATCATGCAGGAGCTTCGTTCGGGTAAGCCGACATTTATTTTATTGGATGAAATCCTGAAGGGAACAAATTCTACCGATAAACAACTCGGTTCGCGGGAATTGCTGAGACAATTGAAAGACATGAATGCACTGGTGGTACTGGCTACCCATGATATCGCCTTAGGTAATCTTGCAGAACAATATTCGTCCCAGATTGCCAATGCTTGTTTTGAGGGTAAAATTGAAAATGATCAATTAACATTCGATTACACGCTTCATCCTGGAGTAGCGCAAAAAGCCAATGCCACTTTTCTTATGCGTAAGATGGGGATTATACCTCCCGAAGTGCTTTAGTTATTTCCTGTTTTTACTAAATTCGTTGGATATTTTCTCCCATGAAATCAACCATATTGTTTGTTTGCTTTTTACCAATCGTCCTGTTTGGTCAGATTGGGGCTAAGGTTCAGCAGCAAGGAAAAATTTATGGCCTTTGGCAAAATTCGCAATTTGGCTATCAAATGACTTTAATTCTGAATGACGATGGTAGCGGTGAGTTTGATGGCGAGATAATAAAATTCTCAACCCAAGGCGAAAAGTTGACAATTTCTCAGTCGGGTCAATCTACTGTTTATAATTACAAACTTCAGGGTAACTCACTTATACTATCAGGTGGTGATTTGGATGGAGCTGTAACGTTTACACGCAATGGCGGAGGCAATCAGACTCCGGTAGTTGCATCTGCTCCGGCAACGAATCAATTGCCGGGTACTCAAAAAACAGATAGTGGTTTAATGGGAGTGTGGTCAGGTAATGGCGAGACTATAGAATTTAAAGCTAACGGCCAATGTATTTATATTGGTAATACATTTCCCTACGAAGTATCTCAAGGCCACATCATTCTTACAACTACTCAAGGTCAAGTCACGTTTGCCTATGTCATCACGGGTAATCAATTAAATCTTACCGCTAATGGTCAACAAATAACGTATTCACGCGGGGCGGGAGGAGGAGCCCCTGGCGTTTCACAAAATGCAAGTGGCGGTCACGTAGCTCAGGAATTGGTAGGCAAGTGGTGTTACATGAGTAATTCATTAAGCAGCAGCACGAATAAATGCATTACCCTTAATGCGGATGGAACCTATATATACAGCGGTGAAAGTTCGCGCAGTGTAAATACTCCTGAAGTTTATGGTGGCACAGCCTCTCAGAGTGGTGATCGTGGTACCTGGTATGTGCAAGGAGATCGTATTTATTACAATTCACAAACACAGGGGCAGGGCTCTTATCGACTTGAAAAAAGAAACCATCCGAAGAATGTAGGCGACCCTATGATTGTGCTTGACGGAGAAGCATATGTTACCGCTACCCTGAAAGCTCCATGGAGGTAATATTAACTTACTCAGATCTTTTAATCGGATAAAATTTCAGTACCTTCATCAACTCAAATCCCTTTGAATATGAAAACACAACTCAGTCGCAGAGATTGGTTCAAGTCAACCCTGGCAATAACCGCTGGGCTTACCGTTACGCCAGCCTTAGTCAATGGTTTAATGGCGGGTCCTGCCAGCGAGGCTGAACGGCTTTTCTTTGCTGGTGCAAAGCTCAATGGGGCCAAAGTTCGACTCAACTCCAACGAAAATCCTTATGGACCCTCTGAGAAGGCGAAGAAAGCAGTCATGCAGATTCTGGGTGAGGGTAACCGTTATGCGTTTACGCAGATGGAAGAGCTAAGGAAAATCCTGGCTGAGAAGGAGGGAGTGGACCCTAAGTTCATCTTGCTTGGAGCTGGATCAGGTGAGTTGTTATGTCAGACAGGTATTGCCTATGGCCTTGATGGCGGTCGGGTATTATCGGCATATCCTACCTTCACGTTGCTCATGAATTACGCGCAACAGATGAATGCTACGTGGGACAAAGTTGATCTTAACGAAAAACTGGAGTTCGACTATGAAAAACTTCTATCAGCTATAAAAGATGATACCCGGTTGGTTTTCTCATGTAATCCCAATAACCCCACCGGTACGGTTGTAAATTCGGATGTTGTAAAGTCATTTTGTGAGGAAGCTTCTAAGAAAACATTAGTATATGCTGATGAAGCATATCTTGAATTTTTGGAGCCTGCGCAGCAAAAATCGATGGTGTCTATTCTACAGAATACTCCAAACCTGATTGTCTCCAAGACGTTCTCTAAAATTTACGGTTTAGCCGGGTTGCGTATTGGCTATATCGTTGCACACCCTGATGTGCTTAAGAAGGTTGGAAAGTATGGCGATACAATCTCACCAAGCCAAACAGCCTTAGCGGCTGCGAAAGCGAGTTTAGGGGATGAAGATTTTATGAAAATGACGCGCGAGAAGAATGCGGTCGCCCGTAAAGTACTCACCGATTATCTCGACAGGAAGAATATATTCTACGGAAAATCACAAACCAACGTGGTTCTCTTCCCGGCACCGATGGATGGAAAAACTATTTTGGCGAAGCTCGAAGAAAAAGGGTTCCTGATCCGTGTGTGGGATTATCAGCAAAAGGAATGGTGCCGCGTTAGTATTGGCACTGCCGATGAGATGAAGGCCTTTATCAAAGTGTTTGATGAAGTAACGGCCTAAATCTTAAAGCGTGAGATTCGATTGCTGGCTTGGTTTTTAGTGTAATCTGAAATCATTTAACTGAATATCATCCAATCCGCGTTGGTCAAATGGGTTTTCCATTTGGTCCTGCACATTATAGAGCGAAATCAGGATAAAGGTAGAAACAGCCGAGAGGGCATATAAAATCCAGGAGTCATTCACAGAAATGCCATCATGTAATTTGTTATAAAGTGATGGCGTGTAGATGATGGGATAGATGTAGATGAAAATCAAACAATAGGCACGAATGGCTATCGGGGTGCGATGTTGATTAATAGCGATTAGATTCTCTGTGCCTCTATGCACATCCTTCATGAAGCGAAAGATTTTTAGAGCTGTTCCATTCCCGATCGGCTCAGAGTTATTCTTAATAAAGATGGCAACCTTACTTATTTCTGCGTAAAGATTTTCTTTCGCACAAGTTTTAGGCCCCAGATAATCTACCAGTCGATTAGAAATTAATTTGATCTGACTTTGAATTTCCAGCTTCTTAGTTTCTTCCAGTTTCTTGTTTTCCTGAAAGCAACAATCGACAGTAATAAGTCCAGATTTAAAAAGCGATAGAAATTCCAAGGCTTTCTCTCGTCTTCGAAAGGCACTACGAATTGTAAATACGAGCGGAAAGATAATCGCAATGCTGATTAGCGCCAAGTCATAGTTGTATTGGAATTTGTACTGCAGTGTGATATAAGAAACCAGAAATGAAATGCTCAAGGCAACCAAAGTTCGGGTGTTCAGAATAGATAGATATCGGTTCATGGAATTAGGAATGGGGTTTGGGCTAATGGTAAATTTAATCAAAGTCGGCATTATAAATAATAGTGATGCCGGTAAGGATTTTCTCAACTTCGATTATTCGAAAAGAACAAGTTCTTGGTTATACTTTTCACAAAGAATCTGATGCAATTTAAGTGCTTCTTTTTTTCCTTCCACATCCACCAGCAAGCAGACCGTACCGCCATTTCCGCCACCTGTAATTTTGGCTCCATATATGCCAGGGATATTTTTGGCGAGGGTAACAATCTCATCCGTTCGGGGAGAACCGAGGCCGCATCGCGAATAACTTTCATGCGATTGGTACATAAGCTCACCCATGCTTTTTAGAGTATCAGTTCTTTGATCAATGGATTCATCCTGCAAACGTGTAAGATAGTTTTTGAATTGAAGTACCCGATCGTGTTCGAACACAGGATGCAGAGTGCACTGAAGGACCTGATAGTTTGTTTGATCCCCTATCGTAGTTATTGCATCAATAGACACATACTTAGTAAGAAATTCTTTTCCGGGCATGGAAACCGGGAGTATATTTTCAAATGAATTTCTAAATTCATCTACTGGAATGTTGCAAAGGAATCCCTGGAAAGGAAGTGATGAAAAGCCATTTAACGCTTTCGCAGATTGAATTTCTTTAGAAGAAATACCTAGTGAATGTGCAATAATGGAATACCCCATAAAGGCAGCTGCCCTCACTTCGCTGTAAGAGGCTCCGGCAACAGAATGTCTGACACCGCTGTCTATTCCTATAAAAGAAATCTCATCAGGTATTGAAATGAGGGTATCTATTTTGTCGGGCTGGCAGAGAATGGGTAAGAGTTTTTTTGATTCACCCAGGTAACAGGCCAATTGATCCATGAGCCCGCAAGGTGCACCGACTACCAGGTTCTCCACCCGCTGCGCAAGAATCGGAAGTAACGTGCCGGGTAACTCAAGATGAAATGCCTGGGTCAGAGCTTTCATACAGGCTACTTCAATGGAGGCCGATGAACTTACACCTTTTCCCAAGGGAACACTAGAGTGAAGATCAAAATCGGCACCTTTAAAACTTATGCCCTTTTCTTTTTGGAGGACAAGGACACAACCCAATACATAGGCAATCCATGCCTGTCCGGGATTCTGTTTACACTTTTGCTGTGCGAATAGATAGTCTACCTGATTGTTATTGAGATAGTCGCGGTAATCAATGTGGGCGATCAGGGTTTCGCCAGAACTTAACTTACTTTTTATATGACATTGATAATCATCGCGCAGTCGTAACTTAATATGAGTACGATGTGCAATTGGCATCTGCAGCACAAGAGAGCCGGAATAATCAGCAATCCCACCCATTACATCCAATCGTCCGGGGGCTGAAGCTTCTATAAATATTGTAGATACTTCGTCAGCGCTCAAAGGCATATTCGCTGAGATTTACTTTTAATAATTCTGCCGCTTTATCCTCGGGCATGGTATCGGCCATAAAATTTCCGGCACCAATTTCTGGTCCGGCCAGGTATTTGATCAATCCCGGCTGACGGTAGGGAGGTTGCAACCAAAGATGAATTCTAAATTCCGGATACTTAGTTCCATCTACAGGTGCCTGCATGATGGACATCACATAAGGAAAATCCATTTGAAAATTCATGTCCATTCTGCGCACCACCTGGTGAAACACACTTGTCAGGTCACTAAGTTCTGGCGGGGAAAGAGTGATCAGGGACTGATGATTCTTTTTAGGAAAAATCATAACCTCATACGCATAGCGGGCAAAGAAGGGAATAAAGGCTATTGCACTTTCGTTCTCTGCAAGTACCCGAAGTGCATCTCTTTTTTCGAGGTTTATAATTTCTTCAAAAATATTTTTAGAATAGACCTGCTGATATTTATTGGCAATTTTAATTTGTTGTTCAACTAGCTTGAATGAAAAATCAGTAGCATATATCTGACAATGCGGATGAGAGTTACTTACACCAACAGCTTCGCCTTTATTTTCAAAAATCAACACTGAATTGATGTCTGGATTCTTTTCGAACTCAACCATCTGTTGTTGAAAAGCAGCGAACACGTTAACCACTTTTTCACGCTTCATCTGCGAGAGCGTAATATTATGCCGGGGATCATAACAAACTACCTTGGCGATACCGAGGGCCCTCTCTTTTTTATACAAATTATCAGAGGGTAGGGGTACACCGGGCGCAGTCATGCTCACCACCGGATGATCATTTTCAAAGATGAAAACATCCTGATAGTCCGGATTGGTCGTTCCATGTACCCGTGAGTTTCCGGGACATAGATAACATGTAGGGTCGTAAGCAGGTGATTCTTTGTGCTTGATCAGACCTGCGCCTTGCCACGGGCGCTTGTTTCGGTGGGCCGAATAGACCACCCATTCTTCGCGAAGCGGGTGCCATCGTTTTTCCCAATGGCCTTCAAATTCGTTTTTCATCAAGGTCAATTTTACTCAATTTTTAAGTGAGAAATACGCAGTCTGAACAAAAAAAATGGAATTCTGAATTTTTAAAGGTTCATTCTCGGTGACATTTGAAGCTGGCTACTAGTTGTTTCATTATGGAAGAGCGGGATTCAAGAAGAAGTACTATCTCGTAATAGGTTTATAAACAATAGCGAACTTTATGATACTAAAAGAATCACTACTGGTAGGCGACAGGTTGATTCCACATGGAAGTAAAATTGAAATAAAAAGTTATTTTTACTTTAGCCTTGCATTAAGCAAGTTGAATTGAAATGCTTACAGACATCAATCCAAAGCTCCCTATGCGTAATAAAGCAATCACAAGGGACTTCTATATTAATAAATTAGATTTTCATGAATTTGGCAGTGCTGACTTCGATGGCTACTTAATGGTACAAAAAGACAATATTCAAATTCACTTTTTTGAGTTTAAGGAAATTGACCCGAAAGAAAATTATGGACAAGTATATATCCGAACAGATGATATAGATGAATTGTATCAGACCCTGTTGGATAAGAAGCTTACCATACACCCATCAGGAACTTTGCAAAGCAAGCCCTGGGGTCAAAAAGAATTTTCAATACTTGATCCGGACAATAATCTTCTCACTTTTGGTCAGAGTATATAGAAAAATTGGTTTTTTTCGAACCATGAAATTAATACGAACTATGAGTCGCTATCAGATTGTAATGATAGGAAAATTACTATGGGGTTTTAGAGGAATGTACTTCAATCACTCAGATAGTTTATGAATATTCGAAAAGCAAAATCTCCGGGTGAAATCACAACGTAAAATCTCAAGTGTTATTCTTTGGTCTGTTATCTCGGCAGCATTCATCGGCCCCGGTACTATAACCACAGCACTCACGGCTGGTTCACGGCATCAGATTCAATTGCTTTGGGCCGTTGCGTTTGCAACCATTGCCTGTATCTTCCTGCAGGAAGTCTCGGCTCGCATTACCATAGCCAGTGGGTTGACGTTTGGCCAGACACTAGCACAGAAATATGGATCTGGAAAGGGGCTTTGGATTAAATGGATTGTAGCGGTGCCCGTGCTGTTGGGCTGCGCTGCCTATGAGGCAGGAAATATTCTTGGTGCAGTTTCAGGCGTTTCACTTTTAATGCCAGGTGATGGAAGATGGTATACTCTCATAATCACTGTGTCTGCAGGATTCATTTTATGGATCGGGGGTAGTCGTACCATTTCGATCTTAATGACAATTCTCGTGGGCATGATGGGAATTGCATTTCTTTTGCTGGCATTGCAAACTGAGTTTTCATTTTCTGAACTAATGTATAACTCTGTCCTTCCAAAAATACCAGCGGGTGCTGAGTTTTTGGCATTGGCACTGGTTGGCACTACCATAGTACCGTATAATATTTTTATTGGTTCGGCCATCAGCAAGGGAAATACTGTTCCTTTGATGCGATTGGGTTTATCAGTATCGGTAATCATTGGCGGACTTATTACCGCATGGATTATGATTGCCGGATCGTTGACTGGAAGTTTTTCTTCTTTTGGCGAACTGTCGATTAACCTGGAGAATAAAATGGGAACTGTTGGTTCTTTAGCATTGGGAATCGGTTTGTTCGCTGCGGGTTTTTCATCAGCTATTACCTCGCCTTATGCGGCTTCTTTGATTGCATCAACGGTACTTGGCAGTGAAAACAAAAGAACAATTCGCGCGGCATGGATAGTTGTTTTGCTGACTGGTTTTCTTTTTGGCGTTAGCGGAGTGAAGCCCATACCGGTGATTTTGGCCGTACAGGCATTGAATGGACTTGTACTGCCCTTGCTTGCATACTTCTTAATTCTATTGGTTAATGATACTAAAGTTATCCCGCCAGAATATCGTCATGCCATTTGGTATGATTTATTGTTGGTTGGAATATTTGGAACCACGTTGCTGATCGGCCTAAACAATGTTGATAAAGCACTCACAACCGGGTTTCAACTTGAGGCAAGTCATTTTGAACTTGTTATTGTTACTACTGTAATAACACTCCTTGCCTTGATTGTTCAGCTTGTGCTTGTGCGGAAGCGTCAGGGCAACGCGAAAACCTTTTTTAGCTGACTGTATTCTTTAGCCGGCATCTGCACAAGCACCGGGTTTTTATTTTTGTCGAGGGCCTGCATAATGGATAACAGATTCGATTCAGTCATTGAAGTGCATCCGGAGGTTGTATTTGCTGGACTTTTCCAGATATGAAGAAATATGCAGGAGCCTGCACCTTTTTTAACGCTCTCGGTGTTGTAGGCAACCACCACCCCAAACTTATATTGATGATCCGTGCGTCTCATCTCCTCAGCTGAATTCCAATCTTTCCCGATGCCACGCGTATTCACTAATTGATTATAGTACGCTGAGTTCATATCGTCCACACAAAATAAGGTTGAGTCAGCCACGATGTGATCCATCCGTGCTTCCATTTCACCGTAACTAAACAACCGGGTTAATTTGAATATACCTGCCGGTGATTTTCCATCACCCTCATGTTTTAATGTTCCGGTATTCAAATCAGCAGGTTGAAGCCCTGCGCCCCAAGCCATGCCATTGCGACCAAGCATAACGGCTATATCTTTCAAAACTGGTTTCCACGTTCCTTTCAAGTCATGTTCGTAAAAACTCAATTGTCCATGTGTTGTGTTCCAATCGTCTGAGGTTACTACAATAAGTTGTCTGGTTTGGAAGGTTTTAGAAAAGTCCTCTTGTTGTGGAGTTAAAAAACCTGCAATCAGCAATATCGATAACAGATATTTCATTCAACAGAAATATTCAGTAATTCAATTTTACTTAATTCTTCCAGTTCACCTTTCTTAAACAATTCTTCGAGATCAGTAAGTTTTGCCCCGCTTTTAGGTTTATAGTTGATATAATCGAAAAAAAGGATGCCATTCACCCTTCTTGGATTGTACGCTTTGCGAAAGCGATATCCTTCACCATCATTTTCTGCAAATGAATAAGCCATATAATCGATCGTAAAATCTTTCTTATTGATCCAGTAGATAAAGATATCCTCATGATCTTCACCACCGCCTTCCTGGCCAAATGTTATCTCAACAACATATTGCTCCTTGTTTTCTATTTGTGTCTCACCCAGAAATTTCTTTTGTACGGAAGGGTCATTCAAACCATAAGGAAGCAAAGCAAAATAGACGACTGAATTGACCGATGCGCTGTAGCGAGTCTTCATCGAGTCAGCCACTTCAACTTGACTTCCATTAATTTGTCTGCGGAAGCCATCATTTGATAGAAAATCGTGCGTAGTGTTTATTGAATCTTTTGTAATTCGTTCGTATGAAAAAACCCCTCCATTTCGCTTGGCGATGTAGTGCCGGTCTCGAAAGTCAAACTCGCTAGTTGAGTTAAGATATTTTTGACCACCTGAGGCTGCTATGGCATTATCAATTATTTTTTGTGGATCAGTAAGATTGCTATTGCATGCAGTTGCCACGGCTAACAAGCCTAGAAGGAGCGCGTTTTTCATTTTTGATCAGATTAATTTAGCCAATGTGCTAATATACCGCTCCGGCACTTCGCCTTTGGTAGCAGTTTGATAATCGCTGTAACTGCATGGAATTATGCTGTTACGGGTATATCGGGCTCCGGGTCGGTGATAGGCAACTTCCATCCACCACTTTTCAGTGACCTTACTTTTATAGAACGCCAGAGTTTCAGGCTCCACGGGCATTGAGACCACGTATTTTAAAAAATCGTTGCTCTTAAAATTATGCTCATTTTTTCGATGATAGAATCCCTCAATAAAATACCAGATCATGGTGGCTACAACCGAAGCTGTTTTTTTGTTGGCGTCATCGCAATTCGGATTGTATTCGTAAAATCCAGCTGAGCTTAGTTTTTCATTCATGCCCGCGTACCAGCAAAGCTGACAAGCTTCTTCACCTGTTAATCCAAAAGGCTGAGCGTTTGCATTGCCTGGAGCATCGGATGATCGGATAGCCGTGATATCAAAGGAAAGTAAATCGGCATTGCGAATGGCGGGTTCCATCTCGGTAAGGTTGGTGCGCATTTGCCCTACCCGGAATGCTTCGAAGTAAAGTTTTTCCAATATGGATACCGATGATGGATCGATAAGGTACAGTTGGTGGGCCAGATGCGTGTAACTCAATAAGTAGTTTGGCTCGTGCAGCAGAATTTTATGAATGTGCTGATTG
>DAOOCD010000064.1:0-16761 GCA_035408225.1 Cyclobacteriaceae bacterium
AAATGCTCCTCTACCCGATCTTTGAGTTGCAACGTTGGGATGCGCGTGCTATCGTTTCGATACACAGGTTTGTTTTCTTCCCACACTACATGCAACACAACAATTTCATAGGCATGATCCTGATCATGCTTATGCTCATACCAACCGGAAGATTGCACGTGAATTTCGACATTGCCTACCCAATCGATGTCACCAATCTTGACTTTTACTTGAGAAAAGTCGGGGCCGGAGTCTGAGTTTAAAATGCCGGGCTTCAAAATATTCAGCGTTTCACCCACAGTGGTTTTTAAATCTCGTTTATCGAAATATTGAAACTGCCACAGGTAATGGAGTAATGATTCGTTCATGCAACATGAAAATTATAGAAATGCCCTACTTCCAATCCCAAATTAACTATTACCATCGTTTTCAAAGCAAAATAATACTATCTTCCTTACTCATTAATTATATGGAGCCAAAATGCATATCCATCTTTCGGGGAGCTTTTGTAGTCGTTCTCACCCTTTTTATTGCATTGATTCCATTTTCCTTTATTATGGGGTGGAACCTGATTACGCTTTTTCTTTTCTGGTTTATTCTGGTTCCTGCAATTTCAATCTACCTGCCCGCTAAAATCCTGAAAACCAAAGATTGGTTGATACAAGCATTTGGAGGAATGGTTTTATTCTATGGAGTTATGGTGCTCATGATCTTCAAACACTATCAAACCGATTACTTTAAAATCATGATTGTTAGCGGTGGTGTGAACCTGGTGGTAGTAGCAGGATTCTTTCTGGCAAAGAGGCTCTACCAGCAAAATCTAGATTAAGCTACTGAATAAATTTATGAAGATATTCTTTCATCTGGGTTTTCAAGGCCTGCGCCTCCTGCCTTGCCCGGTCTGCAAAATCTTCTTTAGTTGATGCATAGATGATAGACCGTGAGGAATTTACCAGTAAGCCACACTGAGCATTCAATCCGGCTTTTGATACAGCTTCCAGATCACCACCTTGCGCACCTACACCCGGCACCAGAAAAAAATGATCGGGTGCCAGGGCACGGATCGTTCCGATCTTATCGGCTTTAGTTGCACCCACTACATACATCATTCGGTCGGCAGTAGCCCAACGTTGGGATGCAAAGATTACTTCTTCATATACAAATCGCCCATCACGTGTTTCCAATTGCTGGATATCAATGCTACCCGGGTTGGAGGTGTGAATCAATAGAATCACCCACTTGCCTGGAAAGTCAAGGAAGGGCTTAACAGAATCCTCACCCATGTAAGGCGCCACTGTAATAGAATCAAATTCCATTTGTTGGAAATAGGTGCGCGCATAGAGTGCAGATGTATTTCCAATATCGCCCCGCTTGGCATCGGCAATGGTAAAACAGTCTTTTGGAATGTAGTCCAGCGTTTTGCGCAAACTCTCCCACCCTTTTGGACCCATTGATTCATAAAATGCAATGTTGGGTTTATAAGCTACGCTGAATTCTTTGGTGGCATCAATGATCTGCTTATTGAATTCAAACACCGGATCAGGCAAGGAAAGCAAGTGTTTTGGAATTTTCTCAATGTCTGTATCAAGTCCTACACAGAGATAGGAGTTCTTTTTCTTTATCTGCTCAAACAATTCCTGGCGGGTCACGGGAAAGTAGGTTAAAGGGTTAGCGGCCCGAAGGTAGAAATTTAACTCCTACTAAACATAAAAAAGGCCATCCAAAAGGACAGCCCAATTTTTCATTTCATTTAAAGATCAACGCAAGTCAATAATTTCCACACCCGGATATTTCTTTGGATCGAAGGTGAAGAAAGCATCATCTACTTTAACGTTGGGAACAAACTTGGTGATCGTGTATTTATAGCGGTTGCCGGCTTTGTCAAACATAGTCCAACTTTGAATGCTCTTATCCTTTTTTACAATCATCATTTTGATCTTAAAATATTGAGCATCTTTCTTTTCTGGTACTAAATCGATCTCTTCACATACCACACCACCGTCTGTTTTATCTGCCAGGTACAGGTATTTGAAACCTTTCTTATACATCTCAAAAATTTTAGTGGGATTCACATCATCCGAACCCGGATCAAAATTATCGATGTTCACTTCTTTGGCCGAGGGCAGGTAAGTCCAAACTGTTGTGCCATTGTTAATAATTTCCTGATCATCGAGTAACAGGCGGAATTTATCGCCCTTTACAGTGATTTTTCCTTTAAATTCTTCTTTAACCCCTTCCGTTTCGTTGGTCATGCCCGAAGTAAGGTTGGCTTCAAATGCACTTATGGCTTTGTATTTTTTACTCATGGCCTCCAGAATTTCCAGGGCCTTAGGATCGTACTGAGAATAGGATATGGTGCCGACAAACATCAAAAGGGCGGCAAAAACGAGCTTTTTCATTATCACGAGTTAGGATTGACTATGCTTTTCTTTCAGTTCATTCAATAATTGTTCCAAACTCATGGGGTCTTTAATCAAGACCTCTCGGGCTTTGGATCCCTCAAACGGGCCCACAATTTTAGCTGCTTCCAGTTGATCTATCAAACGGCCGGCACGATTATATCCCAATTTCAGCTTGCGCTGGATCAAAGAGGTACTTCCCTGCTGGTGTTGAACAAGGAGTCGGGCGGCCTCTTCGAACAGAGCATCTCTTTCGGATAAATCTACCGCGGAAGCTCCTCCTTCATCTTCACCTTCAAATTCAGGGAGTAGATAAGCAGATTCATACCCTCGTTGCGAGCCAATGAAATCACAGATTCTTTCAATTTCAGGCGTATCAACAAAAGGACTTTGTAAACGAACAATCTCAGAGCCGGTAGAAAGGAGCATATCGCCCTGACCAATCAACTGATCGGCACCGCCAGTATCCAGAATTGTGCGCGAGTCAATTTTCGAAGTTACTCTAAATGATAAGCGAGCCGGGAAGTTTGCTTTGATAACACCCGTAATAACGTTCACCGAAGGACGCTGCGTAGCAAGTACTAAATGAATACCAATAGCGCGTGCTAATTGAGCGAGACGTGCGATGGGAGTCTCCACCTCTTTGCCGGCAGTCATCATCAAATCGGCCAACTCATCAATAACCAAAACGATATAAGGAAGGAAGCGATGGCCTTCCTTCGGATTCAGTTTGCGAGCGACAAACTTGGCGTTGTACTCTTTAATGTTTTTTGCGCCTGCATCTTTTAATATCTCGTAGCGGTTCTCCATCTCAATACAAAGTGAATTGAGGGTGTACACTACTTTCTTGGTATCGGTAATAATGGCTTCTTCACTGTTGGGAAGTTTGGCAAGGTAATGCCGTTCAATCTTGCTGAAGAGCGACATCTCCACTTTCTTCGGATCGACCAGGATAAATTTAATCTGGCTGGGATGCTTCTTATATAATAGAGAAGTCAGAATAACATTAAGTCCAACCGATTTACCTTGCCCTGTCGCCCCCGCCACTAACAAGTGTGGCATTTTGGTAAGATCGATCACCATCAATTCATTAGAGATGGTTTTACCGATAGCGATCGGAAGTTCTTTATCTGTCTTTTGGAATCGCTCAGAACTTAACACTGAACGTATGCCCACCATTTCGCGGTTTTTATTGGGCACTTCTATACCGATGGTTCCCTTGCCGGGAATCGGTGCAATGATACGAATGCCAAGAGCCGATAAACTCAATGCAATATCATCTTCCAGGTTTTTGATCCTTGAGATTTTAATACCTGCTTCCGGTACAATTTCATAGAGCGTAACTGTAGGGCCAATGGTTGCTTTGATGCTCTGAATCCCAATCTTAAAATTGGTAAGGGTACTTAAGATGCGGTCTTTGTTTTGATTTAGTTCTTCCTGGGTAACCTGAACCTTGCTTGCTTCATACTCATTTAGCAGTTCAAGCGTTGGAAATTTATAGCTGCCGAGGTCCAGGGTAGGATCATAAACACCCTGAGCTTCCACCAACTGTTCCGCTAATTCATCTGTGTCACTTTTCGGCTCTTCAATGGTAAAAAGAGGCTCAACTGTTTTTACCGCTTTCACTGGTTTCGTAGGCTCCAGATCCAACTTCAATTCATTGGAAACTTTAGGAACTTCTTCTACCGGAGGTTTAATGATCAATACAGGTTCCGGCAAATCTTCTGGTTGTTGTGCCGGCCAGATGTCGCGTTCATCTGAATAGGTTGGCTTGATGACAAAATCATCATCCGCTAACAATGCTTCATTGCCCATGGGCTTTGGATCTTTCACCTGAAAGGCATTGATCGCAGTTACATTGAAGTAATAGATTATAAATATAAATAGAGAAAGTACCAGGATAAGAAACGTGCCCCAGCCAAACAGTCCATCAGATATTTTTGCAAGTTCGTATCCTAAGCCGCCACTGATAAATCCTATTTCGGTTACACCGGCCATGCTGTGGGTGATGTAACCCAAGAGCAAACTCAACCATAATCCGGCAAAGACCGAAAGGATAAATGCCGAGAAGATAGAAACCAGTTCGCGTTTAAATACCAGTTTAAATCCCAACAGGAAAAGTAAGGGTGGAATAAAGAAGGCGGAAATGCCTAACCACTTCCAGATCAGAAAATGAGAGGTGATGGCCCCATACAAACCCAACCAGTTATCAGCCTCTTTACCTGATTCAACAATATTGGTATCCCATAAAGCCTGAATTACACTTTGATCGGCCTTGCCCGTAAAGAGATACGAAAGGAAAGCCGTAAAAAGATAAAGTGAAGTAATCAACAAAAAAAAACCGAGTGCCAAAATGAACCGTGGGTCCTTGAAAAAATCAAAATTGAATCGGGACTTGGACTTGGGGGACTTTGCTTTCTTTTCCTTTTCGGGTTTCTTAAAGGTGTTGGATTTATACGTGTTTTCAGCCATCAGTTTAAAAAGTACTCAAAGCTAAGAAAAACGGTTTAGAAACGTAAATGCCGGTTCGACTAAGGAATGGGCTTAAAACATTACCCTGATAACTCTTTCTCAAAAAATATTAACTTTAAATTGGTCATAAACCTAACACCATGAAAATCCTATTTCTAACCTGCCTCCTCTTACCTTCCATTACATCCTTTGGTAAAATCTGGATTGTGGATAGTAATGCCGGAAGTACCGCCAAAGATTTTACAAATCTGCAAGCCGCACATGACGGTGCTACGGCCGGTGATACATTATACCTGATAGGATCACCGGTTAATTATATTACTACAAAAGTTACGGTAACCAAGAAGTTGATCATCATCGGGCCAGGGTATTTTCTAAGTGAAAATCCGGATACACAAACCAACGTGGCTTCGGCTTTCTTAAACAACACTGCAGGAGGTGTCTGTGAGGAACTCGAATTTGCTGCTGGTTCCGAAGGCTCGGTGCTCATGGGCATTGAGATAATCGGGCGGTTAGTAATCAACACAAATAATATTCTAATCAAACGAAATCACATCCGACAAGAAGGTGCCTGCGGCCTGACTATGGTAACGATAAATGGTTCCAATATTCTCTTTGTTCAAAATTTCGTGGATGGAAATCTCAATGCACCCGTCCCGCTAATACAAGTTGCTGCAGGCAAATCCGGAATAGCAATCGGCAACAATTATTTTTTTCATAGTTGTTCAGGTTGTGGGGGTGGAGTTTTGGCGCTTGAATCACCTTCGACATCTTCTCTTGAAGTCTCAAACAATATTTTTGTGGGTGGAATTAACGTTGCCAATGCCATTGTCCAAAATAATTTCTTCAATTCCGACAACTCATTTACCGCATCCGCTTCCCTTGTTCGAAATAACATTCATACGAATGGTTATCTGCCTGCAGGAAATGGAAACATCAATAGCAGTTCCCTAGGCTTACGATTTGTTGACACCGGCAGCACCGATGGCCGATGGAAATTAAAACCCACATCACCAGGACTTGGTGCAGGCTTTGGAGGTGTTGACGTGGGTATTTTTGGCGGACCAGAACCCTATGTGCTATCCGGCATTCCACCTATCCCTACTATTTATTCATTGGCTGCTCCCGCGGTAGGAGAAAAGAATACGGGCTTACCGATACAGATCAAAGTGAAGTCTAACAACTAAGTTAACGTTGCGGTGCCTGATTTTTATATTACTTTTTGTGAGCGCAACGGTGCGTGCTCAAACCATTACCAGGGTTGAATATTATTTTGATACTGACCCAGGGTTTGGAAATGGCATAAGCATACCGGTAACCGCGGCTGCAGATCTGACGCGTGCTTTTTCTGTTCCTTTAAATACGGTTAGTGAAGGAATTCATATACTGTATATCCGCGCCAAAAGCAATACGGGTTTATGGAGCATCCCCTCGGGTCGTACCGTATTTGTACAACGTAATGCGCAGACCGCATCTCTGTATTCAATAGATCGCGTAGAATATTTTTTCGATACAGATCCAGGGTTCGGAAATGGACTTTCAATACCAATAACATCAGCTGCAGACATAACAAAAGATTTTCAACTTCCTTTAAGCGCCAATTCAGAAGGCTTTCACACCATGTATTTCCGGGCGCAGAGCAGCAATGGGTTATGGAGTATGCTTCTCGCTCGGCCTGTGTTTGTACAACGCAATGCGCAAACTAGCGCCATTCCAAACCTAAGGAAGTTTGAATATTTTTTAGATACTGATCCCGGAACTGGCAATGCAACGAGTATTTCCTTATCAGCGTCATCTATAGATCAATCCTTTTCAGTTGACCTTTCTTCGACCACATCAGGTTTTCATATTTTATATATTCGTTCACAGGATGTAAATGGTCGTTGGAGTTTGCCAAGTGCCAAACCATTTTTTGCAGGCAAGTCCGGATCCAATATCGTGGCCCTTGAATACTATTATTTTGATGGAACAACAAAATCAACGATAAAGATTTATAATGGCTTCGTAGCCGGCAAGGATGTCACGATTGATTTTGCTGCAGTACTCGATGGGTTATTGCCAAACACCTCCTATGAAATTCATGTTACTGCGATTAACAAAGATGGAATACGAAGTGCAGAGACCGTTCGCACTTTTTTAACACCAGCTGTTATTTGTGATCCTATCTCGTCACCCATTGTTGTTGACGCAAGCATATGTGGAAATGGAAGTGTTGATCTTCTCGCATCGGGTGCAACAGGAAGTCAACTGTATGCGTGGTATCAAACACCGATTGGAGGAATTGCCATAGCCGGGGAGACGGACGGTTTGTATACAACCCCAATATTAAATGATACCGCTACATACTATGTAGCCATTCAAAATGGAACGTGCGAGAGTACCCGAATCGCAGTGACTGCTTTTATTAACCCTATGCCAACTGCACCTGTTGCTATCAATAATTCTTCCTGTGGACTCAACACACCTGTTTCACTCAGTGCTTCAGGCGGAGTCAATGGTCAATATCGCTGGTACACAGCCACTGGTGGCACTGCGATACCTGGAGAGACAAATAGTTCCTTTGTTACCCCACCCCTATCTACATCAACTACCTACTTTGTTTCCTTATATAATGGAGTGTGCGAAAGTATCAGGACTCCCGTTACGGCCACAATCAATGCTATTCCTTCACAACCCGTACTCACACCAAGCATTGCTCCTGTTGGAAATGCCCTAACGATTTGCAGCAGTACTACACTTACGCTAAGCGCACCAAATGGGTTTGGTTACGCCTGGTCGAATGGAGCGACCACACAGCAAATTACCGTAAGTGTCAGCGGGACTTATTCGGTAATAGTTACAGACGTAGCCGGATGTAGTAGTCCTACATCCAATGTTATTTCAGTAACTGTCATTCCAGCACCTTGCAATAACCAACCACCCGTTATCGATACAACACCCTTATCTACTATCATTAAAGGTACCATATCAGTTAATCTGCTCGACCTTATTTCAGATGCCGATAATAATCTCGTTGCTTCTTCACTTACAATAGTGCAACCGCCAGGTAGCGGGGCAAGTACCTCATTGGTCAATGGTCTTCTTACAATTGAATACAGTGCAGTAGCCTTTGCGGGAAAAGACCAGTTAACTATAGAAGTCTGCGATATCTTCGGTGCCTGTACGCAACAAATCTTTGAGGTTGATGTAATCGGGGACATTGAAATTTACAATGGTGTCTCGCCCAACAGCGATGATCAAAATGAAATTTTCCTGATCCGATACATCGATCTGTTGCCTGACACTCAAAACAATAAAGTAACTATTTATAATCGCTGGGGAAGCAAAGTATTTGAAGTGTCGGATTATAATAATACTACAAAGGCATTTCGTGGATTGAATGATGGTGGTGGTGAGCTTCCTTCTGGTACTTATTTTTATGAAATCGAATTCAACAGTGGAAGAAAAAGTGAAACAGGGTATTTATCTATCAGAAAATGACGGAGTTCAAAATTCATCCAGCGGCAAAAAATTTGCAACCTTATATTCAAGGTTATCTGGAAGCAGATAGCAGAACAAGTTTGGTGAAAGGCACTCACACTCTGTTCCCTAATGGATTTTCTGGGATATTCTTCAACTATGGCAATTTGGGGAAACTCCTTATAAAGGAGGAATATACAACTCCTCTCGTTAGTATTTTTGGTCAAATCGATCAACGCTTTGATGCAATTCACTGGCCGGGTTCCTATTCACTAGGGGTGTTGTTGAAACCAACTGTTTTGTCAAAATATTTGCATGAAGACATGGCAGGGTTTAAGAACAAAACATTTGATGGCAGCTTATTTAATAAGAATTTATTACTCCTTCATGAACAGATCGGAGAAAACGCATCGATCAAACAAAAGATAGGATTACTCAATATTTTTTTTACTCACGCCTTCAGCCACCAATTCTTAAGCTCTACATTCGTGGATTATGCTGTGCAAATCATGCAACAGGGTATTCATGGGTCGATTAAAGACCTTTCTCACCATTTAAAGGTGAGCGAACGGCACCTTGAAGCTCAATTCAAAAAATTAGTTGGATTAACCCCAAAAACATATTCATTAATAGTTAGATTTAAGAGAGTGGAGCACAAACTTTATCAACATAGCTTGGCTATACCGAGTCAATTTGATTTCTTCAATGAGTATTATGATCAAAATCATTTCATCAAGGAATTCAAACGTTTTACAGGCCATACCCCTTCAGAATACCTATTGAGAAACTTTTCAATGGGCCGATCCTATTTGGTGAGTTAGATTTAGACAGTTCGGATTTTTACTATAAAAAATAAATCTGGTGCAATACCTTTATTGGTATTGATTCCACGGAATTGGTGAGCGGATCAAAATTATTACTTATGAAAATTGCGATTACACTCCTGTTGAGTATCCTTTCAATAAGCCTGCACGCCCAAATCATCAGCACATTTGACACGGATGCCGATGGTTGGACTTTTTATAATGCATCATTCACATCCATAGGCGTTACCCACAACTCAACCAACGGTAATCCGGGCGGATACATCTCTGTCACCTATGCTTCTAATAGTGGCACTACCAATGCAAATACAAATAACAACAATCAGGTATGGTTCGCCCCACCAAAGTTTTTAGGTAATCATCTCGTGCGATCTTTGGGTATGAATTTGAAATTTGACCTGCAACAATCGCAAGCAGGCGTTGCGTCTGGTGTTGATGTCGTCATTCAAAGTGGAGGTAGCTATATATACTATAATTTACCCGTAAAACCGGCAGTAGCACCCGCCTGGTCATCCTATACTTTACCATTAGATGAAACTATTTCCTGGACATACAGTTCGGGAGCAACAATTGCCACTCGAAATCAAATCATAGGTATATTAACCAATGTAACCAGTATAGAGATACGTGGCACGTATGGCACCAATGCTACGTATACTTCGGGGTTAGATAATGTGGTGCTTGAACAACGCATCTTAACGCCTGCTCCTGTTGCAACAACTCTATCGGCTACATCAGGTAAACCTGGTGATGTCATCACCATTACAGGTACTGGTTTTGATGTCACGCCATCAAATAACATCGTTTCCTTTGGTGCCTATGCCGGCACCAAAGCAGTGGTGCAAAATTCAACGGCTACACAATTAGAAGTAGTAGTGCCGGTGGGCGCCACTTACGGACCAATCACCATTACAAACATCCTCACCGGGCTTTCTTCGAAGACGGCTACTCCCTTCAATCCCTTATTTGATGGTGGCGGTAGGATTATTCCTGCTTCGTTCAAAGACCAATTTTTCTTTTCCGTTATCGACATCGAAGGTTTTTTTGTGGGTGATATAGATGGCGATGGCTGGGAAGATTTTGGAGTAGCGAACAATAACGCTGATAATGCGATAGACATCTATCGAAATCTGGGTTTGGGTGGAACGCTTTCGACTGCTTCATTTGCTACAAAAGTATCTTTTGCCATTCCTCCGCTGGCAGGGGGTGGTACCAATGGGGCTGGGCTTTGGTTTGCCGACTTGGATGGCGATGGAAAATTAGATGCCATCAGTTCAAACAAAATGTTTGTATTTGGCGCAGCAGGGTTCGTAACGCTGCGCAACATCAGCACACCCGGAAACATTGCTTTTGAAGCACCCGAGTATTGGGTAGGTGGCAGCGATGAAACGCCAATTGCTTTGGTGGCCGATTTAGATGGCGATGGTCGCCCTGAAATGTTATCTGGCGAAGGTTCACAGAGCGGTTTGTCGACAGCGAGAGCGATGTGGGGCATACGGAATATAAGCACAGTAGACAATATTGATTTTGGAATCTCCACTAATCTATTTGGGCCTGTTACCATCGATGGCTTTGGAGGGGTGACATCCGGAGACTTAGACGGTGATGGTAAAGACGAATTGCTCGCCTGCCACACCGGGCCAACAAAAATTACCGTGTTTCACAATATCTCTACTCCTGGCTCACCCGCATTCGACAATCCTTTTACCATTACAACCAACCAATACACGTATGCTGTTCATACAGCAGATATGAATTTAGATGGTAAAAATGACTTAGTCTATAAAGTTTCGGGTGAAGCGGGCGTTCACATTCGCCTCAACTCAGATACCGATGGCGCACTCACCGCTACTGATTTTTCTTCAGATATTATTGTGGCCGGAGACCTCTCAACTTATGGAGGCATTTCCCTTGCCGATGTAAATGGTGATGGCAAGCCCGACATCTTGGCGACTGATAACGGTGACATGGGCATTTACGAAAATGTGTTTGCCGGAGGCGTGTTTGATGCTAATGCGTTTGTTCCTGCTTATCAATATCAAGGCAATGGCACGAGCACTTATCCCACATCCCCTCAGGCTGCTGCCTTTAATCACGATGGAAAACCAGACATCATCATGGGTATTACCAACACCAGCCCCAGGCGGGTTTCTATTTATGAAAACAAAAATGTTCATGCGCCTTACATCTCGCTCAACACGGTGTCGCCTTTGTCTGCTCCAGTGGGCAGCACCGTTACGATTACCGGCAATAATTTCTCAACGGTGCCCACTGAAAATATCGTTTGGTTTGGTGGTGTGAATGCGACTGTACTGACCGCTGCTGAAAATATATTAACGGTTGCCGTGCCTGCTGGAGCAACCTTTGCGCCTGTTAGCGTCACTAAAAATGGATTAACATCACGCTATCATTTACCATTTCAAATTACTTTTGGCGCAGGTGTAACCTTTGATAATACACACTTCGCCCCACCGGTTAACTTCACACTTACCGGAGCTGGTTATAACATTGAGACAGGCGACCTGAATATTGACGGACATATAGACCTTCTCGCATCGGCAGGAAATACTGCCTATGCTTTTCGAAACGATTATACAACCGGAGCAATCACTGCCACAACCCTGGTTGCCAACGATACGCTTTCGCCAACAACAGATTTATTTGGCAATCCGCGACTCGAAGACTTTGATGGTGATGGTTATTTAGATGTGGCTTCCATTAACACACGTATCAGAAAAAATATCACCACAGGCTCAAACATCAACTTCACCGCTAATATCACCTATACCGGACAGGGAAATCTTGCTTATGCTGATTTTAATCAGGATGGTAAAATGGATATCGCTGTCTCGAATTCAGGGGGAGCTCAGTTAAACTTAATTGAGAATCGTACCATACCGGGAAATTTTACAACAACAGGAACGTATGGATCTTTCAGTAGTGTCTTTGCATTTGCAAAACCTGGTGCAGGCGGTGAAGTAGTAGCCGCTGATTTTGATGCAGACGGTTTTCCCGATGCTGTAACGGTAAATTCGACCACAGATAACATCAGCATCTTCAGGAACCTTGGTGGGAAAAGAATTACAACTGCACAATTTGCAGTTCGTGTTGATGTAGCCGTAGGTGATAACCCCAACAGAATTTACAAAGGCGATTTTGATAGTGATGGAAAACTAGACCTTATGCTTTATCATGCCGCTGGAACTTCTACTACTCTATTGATCGTACTCCACAATACAAGCACAGTGGGTAATATTAGTTTCACCAGAATTGACTTAACCAATCCAAGCGCCACAACTGTTGCCACCATTTCCGATCTGGATGGCGATGGTAAACCCGAAATCATAACCACCAGTGAAGCCGGTAATCGCTTTTCTATCTTCAAAAATATTCACACGAGTGGAGCGTTAACGGCAGCTTCCTTTGCAGCACCTTTCAATACAACGGTAACAGCACCTCGTGGAATAACTACTGGCGATTTAAACTCAGATGGTAAACCGGAAATTATTCTAACTCGCGCTGCAGGTTTGCTGGTAGTATATGAAAACCTGGTCGGCAACCCTGCGATAACTTCATTCAATCCTTCCAGCGGTCCCGTTGGCACTACAGTTACCATCACCGGTGCAAATTTCAGTTCAACGCCAGCCAACAATATTGTTACATTCAACGGCATTGCCGCAGTGGTAACAGCCAGCACGGCCACCAGTATTACCACCACTGTTCCTGCTGGCGCTACTACGGGAGTAATATCGGTTACTGTAATTGGAGCCGTAGGCATTAGTGCAACTGCCTTCACTGTAACTTCTCCCGTTCTTACACCCGGATTGGTTTGGGCAAGAGGTCACATAGGAACTACGGATACATTTTCTGAAGATGTGGCCACGGATGCAGCGGGCAATGTCTATACTACAGGATCATTTGATCAGACCACAGACTTTGACCCAGGACCGGGAGTATTGAACCTTACCGCTACAGGCAGCGTTTCTGATATTTATTTATCTAAGCTTAACGCTAATGGAGACCTGGCATGGGCATTTAGTCTGGGTTGCGTTACAAGTGGTGCAGGTACTGGGATTGCCACGGATGCTTCCGGAAATGTATATGTTGCTGGGTATTTTTCAGGTACGGTTGACTTTGACCCTGGACCAGGCACGACAATCCTTACCGGTGGCGGGAGATTTCTTTGTAAGTTCGATACCAACGGAAATCTTATCTCAGCATTTGGTATGCCAGGTACCTTATCGGTTGACATTTCAATTGCAGTTGACGCTGCCGACAATTTATATTTAGCAGGTAGCTTTTCAGGTACGGCAGATTTTGACCCGGGTGCAGGGCTATTCAATATGACCTCCGCGGGCTCATCTGATATTTTTGTTTTGAAACTCTCTGCTTCCGGAACCTTTATATGGGCGAAGCGAATGGGAAGCACATTAATCGACAATGCGAATGCCCTCGCACTGGATGCAAGCGGCAGCGCGCACATAACAGGATCGTTTAATGGAACGGTGGACTTTGACCCCGGGGCAGGAACAGCTAACTTAACTTCAGCAGGTGCCACGGATGCGTTTATCCTAAAATTGGACAATGCCGGAAACTATTTATGGGCCAGGCGGGTGGGTGGAACTAGTGCACTTGATACCGGCAATGGTATTGCGCTGGATGGCAGCAACAACGTATTGATTACCGGTACATTTGATGGTACGGTTGATTTTGATCCGGGGGCAGCCGTTAACAACCTTGCCTCGGTTGGTGGCGGTGATGCATTTGTTTTGAAACTCACCAGTACCGGAAATTTCGACTGGGCAAAAACCATGGGTGGTACTTTCGGTGATACCGGTATTGACATTGTTTGCGATGCTTTTGATAATGTTTACACCACCGGTGATTTGCGCAGTAATACGGCTGACTTTGACCCAGGGCCTGGAACATTTAACCTTTCTCGTACAGGGAGCTGGGAGGTTTACGTATCGGGGCTTGATGCTGCTGGTAACTTTATGTGGGCTATTGCTTCGCAAGGTGCTGCAGGCAGTAGTGTTTACCAGCCTGAGCTTTCATTGGATGCCGCAGGAAACATAATTTTTATTGGCGTGATTGAAGATGCACCAGCAGATTTAGACCCTGGCATATGTGTCACGAATATCAGTACAAATGGTGTTACGGCTTTTATTGCCAAATTGAGGCCGGGTACAATTAACTCATGTGGGCCAACCATCACCATCAATCCACAGCCCGTATCAACCATTGCTTGCGTGGGCAGTTCGGCAACCTTTACCACTGGTGCTACTGGAACTACCAACATTCTATACCAATGGCAATACAGTATTGATGGAACTTCGTTCGCTAATCTCACCAACAATGCAAACTACACTGGAGTAACCACTGCAACACTTTCAGTAAATGTTACAGGTCTGGTAGTTTCTGGCTTCTATCGTTGCAAAGTAGATGGCGATCTGGCGGTCACGGTTTACACCAGCAACGTTACACTCACCGTCAACTCATTGCCTGTTGCACCCAATGTTACTCCCGCCAATGGATGTTCGCCAACCTCTGTTACGATCAATGCTTCAGGTGGAAGCGCAGGGCAATACCGATGGTATACAACAGCCACCGGTGGAACGGCTATTCCGGGTGAAATAAATAGCAGTTATATAACTCCTGTTCTTACAACTACTACTTCTTACTTTGTTGCGATCGATGATGGTTCGTGCGAAAGTTTGCGCACTCCTGTAGTTGCAACGATCACCATTCCGCCCACAGTTCCCGTTATCACATCAAGCATACCTGCTGTTGGAAATGCGTTAACAATCTGCAGTACTACATCGTTAACGATTACTGCTCCTGCGGGCTTTGCTTCCTACAGTTGGTCAACCGGTGCAACTACGCAACAAATTTCTGTGAGCACAAACGGCAACTATTCAGTAACCGTCACCGATGCTGGCGGATGTGTAAGTCCCGCTTCTGCAGCCCTTGTTGTTACTGTGGTACCGGCACCTTGTAACAACCAGCCGCCTGTTATCAGCACTACCACAACCTCCACTGTCATTGGGGGCTTGGTAACAATTAATCTGCTAGATCTAATCTCTGATGCTGACAATAATCTTGTCTCCTCATCGCTAGTCGTCATTCAGCAACCTGCCAGTGGAGCAGCAACTACGATTGTTAATAGTGTCCTGACAATTGATTATAAAGGAGTAAACTTTACTGGCCGCGAGCAAATAACTATCCAGGTGTGTGATGTGTTTGGTGAATGTACCCAACAAGTTTTTGAAATTGATGTGATTGGTGATATTGAAATTTATAATGGCATCTCACCAAACAATGATAACCAGAATGAGATTTTTCTGATCCGCTACATTGATCTGTTGCCTGATACCCAAAACAACAAGGTCACTATCTTCAATCGCTGGGGCAATAAGGTATTTGAAGTGAGTAACTATAATAATACGACTAATGTCTTTCAAGGATTAAATGACAATGGTAATACGCTTCCTTCTGGCACCTACTTCTATAAAATTGAATTCGAGGGCGGGAGAGAATCCAAGACCGGATATTTAGCAATTAAATAATAATTAATGCAGAGAAGCATACAATTACAGGAAACCTGTGCTATGCTTTTCTGAGGCACCCGATTCGTAAGCTGTCATTCACACGCATACCAAAGTGCATGGGTAGTGTGCCCTTTAAAGTGCAACGCGTAACCCAAGACAACTAACACATTACAGTAAGCTCAAAGGAAGTTAACTACATTCTCCGTTTAACATAATATCGTACAGGTATATGTGAATTCGGAATCTGGCTTCTAACTCACACTAACGATCAAAGTTTACTAAATATTGGACTATATTACGGGTATATTTATAAACACAAGCCCGATAAATTTATGAACCGACTTCTTCTACCCTTGCTGCTTATTAGCTTTTTAAGTCAGGCGCAAAACATATTACGCGTAAACAACAATGTGGGCGTAAATGCACCTTATACCACGATTTCAGCTGCTATCGCAGTGGCAGGGGTCAATGACATTATTATGGTTGAGGGTTCGACCTTAGTTTACGATAACATCACCGTCAACAAGAAAGTAACTATTGTGGGCCCTGGCTATTTTCTAGTAGAGAATTTGAATCTGCAGGGTAATCCATTGTCTGCCTCACTGGCTTCACTTACTCTTGAAGCAGGATCGGACGGTTCCTCTTTTTTTGGAATGAATATTACAGGAGGTATTGGCATTGCAGACAATGTTCCTGCAAATAATCTTACCATTTCAAATTGCCGGATAGGGGCTTTAACCCTCAGTGGCACCGTAAACAATTTCTTTCTGAATGGATGTTACATTGTCAATAACTTGGTTTTTTCTAATCTATCTCAATTTACAGGAGTCATTGTTTCCAATAATTACATGGGTGGATTTGGTCAAGGTGGCGCATCGCTTGTTACTCTTACTCACAATGTTATTGGTCTTGGAATAAGCGCTGCATTTAATTGTGATATCCGTAATAATATTTTCATGGGAACGAGTTTTAGCGGATTAACTGGTAGTGTAGTTAAGAATAATGTTTTCACAGTTACTCAGGCTTCCTTATCAAGTTCAGGAGCTCCCGTTGATAATACGAATGTTTTCAGTGCACTTA